>CAYHNM010000120.1:0-5315 GCA_964357985.1 uncultured Nitrospira sp.
CTAGTGAAGTTCCAACCGTTTCTCTCGCGCAAACGCGGGAGCGCGTCGTTGGAAGACTTTGACGAGGCCGCGGAAGATCTGATCGGACAGGTATTCGGCGCCGCCTCGGAAGAAGCCGAAGCCTATTTCTACGCCAAGAGCGGGGAGTCGATCATGCTCCCGGAAGAGGCCCAGGAGAGCGGCATGCACGATGTGGAGCGGGAAACGCTTCAACAACGCCGCCAAGTGCTTGCCAGTTGTCTGGCCGATCTGGAGTTGCGCCGCCGGGTGCAGGCTACGCGGGAAAGCAGCCGTAACGGGAAGGGACGGTTACGCGCGACCGTGGAGGCCTACATGTCGCATGACGTGCGGAGTATCCATCGCGCGGCGACGGTGAAAGAAGCCGGGAAGCTGTTGCTGAAGCATAAAGTGGGCTCGCTGATGGTGGATGACGGGTCCCGCTACATCGGGATCATCACCGATGCCGATCTCAGCCGGAAAGCGGTCGCGAAAGGACTCGACCCGAATACGACCACGGTGTCGGCCTGCATGAGCAAATCGTTCGTCACGATCGAGGAAGACGAGCCCCTGTCTGAGGCGATGGCCTTGATGAAAAAACAGGGGATCCGGCATTTACCGGTGACCGCCGACGGCACCGTCATCGGCGTGCTATCCGTGTCGGATCTGGTCCGCGCGTTTAGCGATCAGGAAACAGCGTAGTCAGCCTTCCTGGCGCTCTTGCTCGAGCGCCAGGAGCCGTTTCTTTCTCTCAAGCCCCCAGCGATAGCCGGCCAGATCACCGTCTTCCCGCACGACGCGATGGCAGGGAATGGCGATGGTGGCCGGATTCGTCGCGCAGGCTCTGGCCACGGCGCGGGCGGCCGTCGGTTGCCCGATCTCGCAGGCAATCTCACGATAGGTCCTGGTTGATCCGCGAGGAATCTCCTGGAGAGCCGCCCACACTTTCCGCTGAAAGGCCGTTCCCTGCACATCCAGGGCTATGGAATCTGAGAGGGGGCTGCCATTGAGGTACTGGAGCAGAGCCTGTACCTGTGCTTCAATCCTTTCGGATCGTGGGACAGCGTGGCCTGTGGGTATTCTTCTTTGAGTAAAGCGATCAAGTCTTCTTCACTGTCTCCCAGACTCACCGAGACAACCCCTCGTTCCGTTCCGGCGATCAGCACTTGGCCGACCGGTGCGCGTGTCGTGGCATAGCGCAGGGTTACGCCTTTGCCGCCTGATCGATAGGCGGACGGCGTCATCCCGAGTGCCCTTGACACGTGTTCCGCGACACGGCTGCTGGAGCCGAAGCCTGCTGCGTAGGTCGCCGCTCGTGACGCTCTCGCCACGTTGCAGCAGGGCGGTGAATCGTTCGATGCGCTTGGCGCCCTGATAGGCCTTGGGGGAAAGGCCGAGTGATCGTCGGAACGCCCGCTGCAGGTGAAACGGGCTGAGTCCGACATGGCCGGCTAATCGACGGAGTGAGACCGTCTCGTCTGCATGCGCATCCAGGTACTGACGGGCCTGTTCGATTCGCCGATGCTGCAGGGAGCCTTGATCGGATTGAGGCCGGCAACGCAGGCAGGCACGGAATCCTCCGGCCTCTGCCTGTTGCGGCGAAGAGAAGAAGGTTACGCGGTGACGGGCAGGGCGGCGCGAAGGGCAGGATGGGCGGCAGTAGATGTGGGTGGAGGAGACCGCATAGACGAAACGCCTGTCGTACCGTCGGTCATGATTCAGCACCGCGTTCCAGGCTGCGTGAGCATCCACCGAAGCCATGTCCCCCTCACGATCGGAATTCATGGATGATGATACCGCCGGAACGGGGCAGGGCACTATCCGAATCTTGCGGTCAAACTTGCAGAGCAGAAGAAATGAAAGTAGCTCAAGCGGGTTTGAATTTGAATCGACAGAGATGGCCGCCACGGACGATACATTGGTCATGCTCGACCGGGCGTCCGACAAAGGTTGAAAGCAGGGCCAGATCGAAATGGCAGACCTCAGGGAAGCGGGTGGCGAGGTGGTGAAACACGCAGTTGGACGCCTCAATCATCGGTAGTTGCCGGCCGGTGGCTGCTGTCGATGACGCCTCATAGCCGAGCTCGTGCATGGCCGTCGCCAGGCGGGTAATCCGTTCTGAGACGGATCCCGGTAGGTGGTGGGCGTGCTGGAGTTGCGTGCCGACCTGTGCTCCGAGTTTTTCAAACCGCGCGATGAGCGCGGCCTCTCCCTTTTCAGACTTCAGTGAGTCCAAAAGCAACTCGGAAAACCAGGAGTACTTGCGGGGGAAGCCCTCATGGCCTTCCGCGCTGAGCATGTAGAGTTGTTCCGGTCGGCCTCCGGTCGCTTGCACCGGGCCTTTCGTGACGAGGCCTTCTGCGATGAGGGAGGTGAGATGCTGGCGAACGGCATTGCGCGACACGTGAAGTCCGCGCGCGAGCTCATCGATCGTGCGACCGGTTTTCTTCTCCAGGAGTAATCGCAGGAGCTGTTCTCGCCGGGAACCCTGTGTCCGCATGGTGCAAACCTCCTGGCGAAGTATACAGAAAGTCAGCCGAATTGGCTATTGATATACTTATAACATATATATATTGACAAACTATCTCTTGGTCCGTTAGTCTCGGGCCCGGTCATGCATTCAGGGGTTTCCAACCAGGAGGTTTCGTATGGTTCGCTCGTTTCGTTCCTTGTTCGTCCTCGGCTTCATCCTCATATCGGTTGCTTGCACGACGCCGCAGACTTCCGTCACCACGGCGTCGCCGGCCAAGGTTGCCGATACCAAGGCGGCGTTGCGCGATCTCTGGCTCGGACATATCCTCGGCATTCGCAACGTGGCCGTTGCCACGATGGATAAGAATGCCGCGGCCCGCGAGAGCGCTGAAAAGGCGGTGGTGGCGAATGCCCAACAGATTGCCCAGTCCATTGAACCGTTTTACGGGAAGCCGGCGTCGGACAAGCTGTTCAGCCTATTAGCCGGACATTACGGCGCCATTCGCGATGATCTAGATGCGACTGTGGCGGGCAATGTCGCGCAGCAGGAGGCGGCGATCAAGGCGCTCACGGCCAATGCTGGTGAGATCTCCACGTTCTTGAGCGGCGCCAATCCATATCTGCCGAAAGATGCCGTGATGGGGCTCTTGACGGCCCATGCGGCGCATCACATCCAGCAGTTTCAGCAGTTGAAAGCCGGCGAGTATGCCCAGGAAGGTGAGACCTGGACCGGCATGAAGAAACACATCTATGTCGTGGCCGACGCCTTGACCGGCGCACTGGCCCAGCAGTTTCCCGCAAAGTTCTAACGGAGGCCGGTAGGGGACAGGCCGTTTCTCCTGAGAGAGGGCCTGTCTCTATCATCCGTTCGTCGTCTTGCGTGCCTCGTCCCCTTTGCCCAGGTTCCAGATCGTCTCGGCTTTGCTGCCGATGTACCAGAAGCTCACCGCCAGGACGGCGAAGAAGACGGCTTTGTGGATGTTGTTCCAGAACAGCTCGAAGAAGCGGGTATAGAGGTTAATGCCGAGAAACGTCAGGCCGAATCCTTTGGTGATGTCGTTGTCGTGCCGCAAGCCATAATAGATGGCCCAGCCGGCGACGGCGGCGAAGAGAATCGACCAGTGGAAGAGTTCGATTTGCTTCACCCGTCCCCATGAGGGGAAGTCGCCATAGTTCCCGAAGATTGACATGATCCAGAGGGCGATAAAGAGGTAGAGCAGCCCCATCGCCAGGGTGCTGCGGAAGAACCGCTGTCCGAGCGGATGTGTTTCCAGCGAGAGGGCGCAGGCGGTCAGCAGGCCTCCGAAGAGGACGAAGCGCAGCGGATAGTTCATGCCGAGATAGTAGGCGCCCCAGCCGGACAGGTAGCCGGTTTCGGTACCCATCCAGCTGCCCAGCGACGCCAGGGCAAACACCCATATCAGATTCGCTTCCAACGCGATACCGAGCACCGCATAGACCAGGAACGACAGCAGCAGCATGAGAGAAAAGTGGCCGCTGCCTGTGTCGAGCGCGATCCCCAGTTGAGAAATCGCACCGGCGGTGGCAAGCACCCCGAGGAAGAAAATCGCCTCGTTGCGATAGATCTTGTCGGGCGCCTGTGCGCGTCTGACGAGTCCCCAGCGATAAAGCGCGGCAGCGGCGGTGGCGAGCAGGATGCATCGGGCGATCGGGGGCGTGTCGAACAGTCGCTCTAGGATGTCCATCAGCCAGCGATCGGAGAGCGCCGCACTCACCGAGGAGACGATCGAGAACAAGGCGATCCAGAAGGAATACTTCGCCAGCTTCCGCCAATCGAAATATTGCACCTCGATCGTCGCGGCCAACGTCGTGGCCTGCGCCTCCGGGATTACCCCGTCCTGTTTCCATCGCTCGATGGCCTCGCGGACCACGACGGCTTGTTTGCGGGGGAGTTTCATGACGGCCTCATGCAGGTGAGGTGCAGCGTGATTCGTTCAGGCTGAATTATAGGGCGGAAAGGGGAGGCAGGCTATTCAGAAGTGGAAAGGGGAATTCTAGAAGAATGGATGGAAGGAACGCTGGGCTCTGAAGGCGCTGCGAGGTTCAGGCAGGTGGTTTATCGTTTCGCGCGAAGCTTAGCGGTGAGTTCCTCATGCACATATCGACGGTGGGCAACGGCCATCAGGCGGATCGCGCGTGCTTTCTGATCCATGGCATAGACGATGCGAACGCGGCGAACGCGATACGTTCGTAACCCGTCGAGTTCCCGCTGGAGCGGCTCTCCACATTCGGGATCGGCGGCAATGGCGCGAATGGCTGACTTGATCAGTTGCTTGAGGTCGGGATGGAGCGAGCGGATGACGTCCGCCAGATGCGGAGGGGTGTCCGGCCGGAAGGAAGTCACGCAGTGCGCCGCTTCTTGACGGGCGTAAGGGGCTCGCCGAATACGTCTTTAAACGAGAGCCCTTTGCGTTTCGTTTTGTAAAAGGCCCGGCTCTCGGCAATCTGGCTCATGAGTCCGGGATCGCTCAGGACATCCAGGGTCTCTTTGAGGCGGGTATATTCATCGATATTCATCAAGATGGCAGCCGGACGGCCGTTCTTCGTGACGATGACTTCCTCCTCCCGTTCTTGTACCCCCGCCACGAGTTCAGGCAGGCGGGTTTTGACTTCCGACAACGACAACGTTTTTGCCATAGTAGACCTCTTGTATGAACGACCAGAATTCTGGTCGTTAGAATGCGGCGACAGGCGGGGTGCCGTCAAATGAACAGGCTAGTGGTCACTGTGCGAGATGAGCGGGGGAGGGTGAATGTCAGGCGTACGAGCTGAGGCGTAAGAAGTAGGCTGTCGAAAACCAGGAGGCCAGGTTGGGGGTGCGTTCA
>CAYHNM010000121.1:0-5313 GCA_964357985.1 uncultured Nitrospira sp.
GACTTTTCGAAGATCTCCCTGATCGTGAAAAAGTTCCCCAGCGACTTGGACATCTTCTCCTGGTTGATCTGCACAAACCCATTGTGCATCCAGTACCGGGCGAATTCTTTGCCGGTAGCCCCGCACGATTGCGCGATCTCGTTTTCATGGTGCGGGAAAATCAGGTCCATCCCGCCGCCGTGAATATCGAACGTCTCGCCCAGGTGCCGAATGGACATGGCGGAACATTCGATGTGCCACCCAGGCCGTCCCTGGCCCCACGGGCTCAGCCAGGCCGGCTCGCCCGGCTTGGCGCTTTTCCACAAGGCAAAATCCATCGGGTGGCGTTTCCGCTCATCCACATCCACGCGAGCGCCAGCTTGCAAATCATCCATCTTCCGCTTGGACAATCGCCCGTAACCTTCATACTTGGCAACTTCGAAGTAGACATCTCCGTCCACTTGATACGCCAAGCCCTTCGCGATCAGGGTTTCGGTCAGCCGGACGATGTCGGCCATATGCTCAGTCGCTTTAGGTTCGATCGACGCGGGTCGCACGCCCAATCGCCTCATATCATCGTGATAGGCCTGAATGTATGTCGCGGTAATCGTGTCGCAGCTGACATGCTGCTCATTGGCGCGTTTGATGATCTTGTCATCGACGTCGGTGAAGTTCTTGGCAAACTCGACGCGAAAGCCGGAATATTCCAGATACCGCCGAACCACATCGAACACCAGGGCACTGCGCGCATGCCCGATGTGGCAATAGTCATAGACCGTCACCCCGCACACATACATGCGCACGGTGCCTGGCACGAGCGGTTCAAACGTATCCTTCTTCCCTGTCAGCGTATTGTAAATCTTGAGCATACGGGCAACCTATGGCAGTGTCGCGCGCCGCTTCGGCCAGTGCGACCACACAAAGAGCCCAATGATGATGGCCAGAATCACGCCGATGACAATATCGAACCGATGGAAATAATCACGCAGTTCTTCCCAGCGCTCTCCCATCTTGAACCCGATATACGCAAGGAGGTAACACCAGGGCAACGCACCAAGAAACGTAAACAGGACAAAACGCGGGAAATTCATTCGAGCGACGCCGGCCGGTAACGAAATAAACGTGCGCACCACCGGAAGCATCCGGCTGAAAAAGACCGCGGCTTCACCGTATTTCAGGAACCAGCGATCGGCAATGTCGAGATCTCGATGCGACACGAGAAAGTACGGGCCATAGCGCTCCACGAACGGGCGGCCACCCCACACCCCGGCATAGTAAGCGGCAATAGACCCGACGACGTTCCCAATCGCCCCGGCCAACGTCACTCCGAGCATCGTGAACTGCCCGGACAAAACCAGATAGCCAGAAAATGGCATGATAATCTCGCTGGGCAACGGAATGCACGCACTCTCAACAGCCATGGTGAACAGAATTCCGGCATAGCCGAATCGGGAAATGCAGGCAATGACAAAGCGGCTCAGCTCACCGATGATCGCTTCAATGATACTTCCAATCATCGATCAGCCCTTCCGCCGTGAGGCTGAACGCGCGCGCGGCTTGGTACGCACCGGCTTATCCTGGATCATCGGTTCCCAGGCACGAAAGTGGTCGAGCAATGCATAGTTGGTGCAGTCCAGGTGAATCGGTGTCACCGACACCCGTCCCTCCTCGAGCGCTTCATGATCAGCGTTCTTACTCCGGCTCCAGGATACCCGCGTGCCGGCGATCCAGAAATATTTCCTGCCATGCGGATCGAGCTTCTCGATAATGGGATTATCAAAGCGCCGGCGACTGAGACAGGTGACCCGCACTCCCTTGATGGAACGCAACGCACGATTCGGCACATTCACATTCAACAATGTTTCATCGGGCAGTCCTTGCTCCAGCACGAGCCGGACGATGCGCGCCGCATAGTCGGCGGCGACGGGAAACCGAAAGGTCTCTCGCCCCTCCTGTGAGACGGCAATCGATGGAATGCCAAGAATCGCCCCCTCCATCGCCGCAGAGACGGTTCCCGAATAGAGGACGTCATCCCCAAGATTGACGCCCTTATTGATTCCGGACACCACAATGGCAGGAGGCTTCGGCATCACTTTAAGCAGCGCCAAGTTCACACAATCCACCGGTGTGCCATTCACGGAAAATGTGCGCGGAGCCAGACGATGCAGACGGAGTGGCTTATGCAACGTCACGGCATGGGCGACGGCGGTACGCTCTCGATCCGGCGCCACCACCCACACCTCGCCGATCGCCTTGAGCGCTTCGGCCAATACCGTCAGGCCTGGCGAGTCGATCCCATCGTCATTCGTGACCAAGATTCGCATGTGATTCCAGTCATAAAAAAAGCTGCGCGCGGCAGCTTTTCTCTCCCCTCGGTATCCAGCCAGCCACAAGGCCGCGCCACAATCGCTGCCCCATGCTCAGCCGCCAAGAGTCTCGGAAAAGATTGGTCGGGGCGGCGGGATTTGAACCCACGACCACTCGCACCCCAAGCGAGTACGCTACCGGGCTGCGCTACGCCCCGACATCTTCTCTGTATGGTTCGGCTCCTATTGTCGCTTGTGCAACCCCGGAAAGGCAATGGGGATGTTACTGAAGACTTACCGTGAATGCGCGTCGATGATTTTCACAATGGCCTGGAGATCCCCGCGCAGCTTCTTGGCCAACTCTTGAGGGGTGAGCTTCCGAGAAGCCGCTCGCCCACGCCTGGCCCAATACCGCTTCACTCCCTCCAGCGTGTGGCCTTCCTCGTACAGCATCCGCTTGATCTCAAGGACCGTTTCAATATCCCGACGAATATACAGACGCTGATTTCCACGACTTTTCTTCGGACTCAGGAACTTAAACTCAGACTCCCAAAAACGTAACACATAAGCAGGAAGCTTCGTCAGTTGACTGACCTCCCCGATTTTATAAAAAACTTTACTCCCCAGCCTGGGTTCAATCCCCATGACCGGCCCTCATGCTGTGGTCGCGATATGGGTCTCGCGATGGCTACGAATTGACGTACTTCTTAAAGACTTGGCTTGGGCGGAATGTGACAACGCGACGCGGGGTAATCCCAATTTCTTCTCCTGTGCGAGGATTGCGCCCCTTGCGAGAACCTTTGCTGCGGACGACGAAATTGCCGAACCCCGCAATCTTGACTGATTCCCCTTTTTGCAGCACCGACTTGAGGAGAGTGAGCACAAGTTCAACGATATCGGCCGCCTCATTTTTCGAAATTCCAACCTGCTTGAATATCTCGTTCGCGATATCAGCCTTTCTCATGCCACCCCCCTCCGTAACCGCTGCGCCTTCCCATCACGCAACCTCCGATGAAGTTGCACTCTAAAGACGGAAAGTTCTGCTTAAGTTACGTGAGGTTATGAGTTCTGTCAAGAATAAACATTGGCGGGCAGGCGGCAGGAGCTCGCTAACGCTTCGAAAGCAGCTTGTACTCAATACTGTCGGCTAAGGCTTGCCAGGTGGCCTCTATAATATTCTCGGATACCCCGACTGTTCCCCACTTATCTTTGTGGTCGCCGGATTCGATCAGCACCCGCACCTTCGACTCGGTGCCTTTATTGGCCGCGAGCACACGGACTTTGTAGTCGAGTAGCTTCACTTCCTGCAGTTGCGGGTAGAACTTTTCCAGCGATTTACGCAGCGCATGATCCAATGCATTCACCGGCCCGGCTCCGACCGCTGCGGTATGCTCAACCACTCCGCCCACCTTGACCATCACGGTCGCCTCTGAAAGTGGAGCGCCGTCCTCCTGTTTCTTTTCAACAATCACACGGAATCCCAGCAGCTGGAACGCCGGTTTATGAGTCCCCATCGCCTTGCGCATCAGCAGCTCAAACGAACCCTCAGCGCCTTCAAACTGGTAGCCTTCATTTTCGCGCTCTTTGAGCGTATCGATCAGCTCTTGCACCTTCGCGTGATCCTTTGACAGCTTGATGCCGTAGGCCTCGATCTTGTCTAACAGCCCGCTCCGTCCCGCATAGTCCGACACCAGCACACGCTGGCGATTCCCGACCTTCGTCGGATCGACGTGCTCATACGTCAACGCATTCTTCAGCACCGCATGAATGTGGACGCCGCCTTTATGAGCAAACGCAGAATCGCCAACATAGGGCTGATGCTTGTTGGGCATCAAGTTCGCGATTTCCGTGACGAATCCCGAAACATCTTTCAAATGACTGAGCCGGTCACCGAGCGCCGGACGCCGCATCTTCAACTCTAGATTGGGAATGATTGAACACAGGTTGGCATTTCCACAGCGCTCACCGATCCCATTGATCGTCCCCTGCACCTGAACAATGCCGGTCTCGATCGCCACCAGCGAATTCGCCACGGCCATTTCACAATCGTTGTGGGCATGGATACCCAACGGCACCTTGATTTCCTGGCGAACGACTTCGCAGATCGCCCGGATCTCCCACGGCATCGCTCCGCCGTTTGTATCGCAGAGAATGACGCGCTCAGCCCCTGCCTCCACCGCCTGGCGAATCGTCTTCAGCGCATACTCCGGATTCGTCTTGTAGCCGTCGAAGAAATGCTCGGCATCATAAAACACCCGCCGTCCCTTACTTTTGAGATGCGCGATGGAATCGCCGATCAATTCGAGATTTTTCGCCAGCGAGATCCCCAATGCATCGGTCACGTGCAACGACCAGGTTTTTCCGAAGAGCGTGATGGTCTTGGTTTCCGCTGCGAGGAGGGCCTGCAGATTCTGGTCTTTCTGAACGGAATTACTGGCCTTGCGCGTCGATCCAAAGGCAATGACCGAGGCATGCTTGAGCGGTGTCGTCTTCATGATCCGAAAGAATTCGATATCTTTCGGATTGGCTCCCGGCCAGCCGCCTTCAATGTAGTGCACGCCCAGCTCGTCTAGCTTTTGAGCGACACGGACTTTGTCTTCAGCTGAAAAGCTGACATCCTCAGCCTGCGCGCCATCGCGGAGTGTCGTATCGTAAATTTCCAGGGCGGCGGCTCGATCGACGGTGAGAACCGGAATGACGACAGGCTCCTCCGGTGGAGCGTGACGAGAAGGACGAGTCTGTGAGGATTTTCGAGCCATCATTTAAAAGAGTAACAGGAGTGGGAAGGATCTGTCGAGCCTGACCGAATCAGATCCGTCTTACTTAGCCGGCTGATCTCCCTGCGCTGCCCGATCGAGCCCGAACGCGGTGTGTAGCGAGCGCATCGCGAGTTCCAAATACTTCTCGGCAATCACGCAGGAAATTTTGATCTCCGACGTGCTGATCATCATGATGTTAACCCCCTCACGGGATAACACCTCGAACATCTTCGCTGCGACACCCGAATGCGAGCGCATGCCCACCCCGA
>CAYHNM010000122.1:0-2891 GCA_964357985.1 uncultured Nitrospira sp.
CGAACGGACACTCTCGATGATCAAACCCCTGGCCGATAAAAAATGGCACCAGCTCGTCTCCCGCATCGACGACTCCCTCCCGCCGATCGCCGGTGACGAAAGTCGACTGGCGCAGGTCCTGACCAACCTCCTCGACAACGCTGTGAAGTACACGCCCGAGCGGGGGACGATTACCGTCACGGCCAGAAGTTTGCCGGAGCAGACAGTTGAATTGGCCGTGACTGATACGGGGCTCGGCATACCGGAGCAGGATCGCCCGCGTGTCTTCGAGCGCTTCTATCGGGTCGACAAAGCCCGTTCACGCGAACTGGGAGGAACCGGACTCGGCCTCGCCATCGTGAAACATATTGTGGAAGGACATGGGGGACAGGTGTGGGTTGAGGCTCATACACCGCAGGGAAGCCGCTTCGTGGTCCGTCTGCCGATCACTCGCCAGACGAGAAGCTCTGTTCACACAAAAGACGACAAAATCATATAGACGAGGGCACCCAGGGCTCCCGCCCCCGGCATGGTAAAGATCCAGGCGGAGAGAATCTTGGTCGTGACACCCCACCGCACCGCCGAGAGACGCTTGGTCGCTCCGACCCCAAGAATCGATGATGTGATCGTGTGGGTCGTGCTCACAGGCAGACCAAAGTGCGCCGTGAACAAGAGGACGCTCGCCGCACCGGTTTCGGCGGCAAATCCATGCACCGGATCCAGCTTGACGATCCGCATACCAAGCGTGCGCATGATCCGCCGGCCCCCGATCATCGTGCCCGCGCCCATCGCCAGCGCACAGGACACCACGACCCATGTCGGCACGTCGGACGAGGTCAGCTGGCCGGATGCTACCAGCGCCAGCGTGATAATCCCCATCGCCTTTTGCGCGTCATTGGACCCGTGGCTGAAGGCCATAAAACTCGCCGACAGTAACTGCAACCGGCTGAAGACTTTCTGCGCCACGCCCCGCGGCACCTTGAAGAACGACCAGCTGACCGCCACCATAATCAGCAGTCCCATCAAGAACCCGAACAACGGAGAGAAAACCATCGCCTCAAGAATCGCCCGCAGCCCTTTGAACTGCACCACAGACCAGCCCCCGTGCGCCACGGCAGATCCGACTAAGGCGCCGATCAAGGCATGCGACGAACTCGTCGGCAAGCCCAGAATCAGCGTGACGAGATTCCACAGAATCGCACCGGCCAGTGCGGCCCCCACCACCACACTGGTGATGGCCTCGGGAAAGACGATTCCGCCGCCGATCATCTTCGCCACGGCGGTGGAGAAAAACGCGCCGGCCACATTCAGCACACCGGCCCACATCACGGCCGCCAAGGGACTCATCACCCTGGTCGACACCACCGTCGCTACCGCGTTCGCGCAATCGTGCCAGCCGTTCGAAAAATCGAATAGCAGCGCCAGCACAACGGTCACTAAGAGCATTCCGGTTAAATCAGGCATTCAACACCGTGATGAGTTATGGGTGACAAGTGACGAGTGAACCCATGGCAGGTATCGGAACGCTGTTCGCCCCGTTACTCATCACCGATCACGCGTCACATCCCTTAGTTATGTTTCAACACGATCCGCTCGAGAATGTTGGCGACGTCTTCACACCGATCAGTCCCCGCCTCGAACGTTTCGTAAATCTCTTTCCACTTAATGACGGCGATCGGATCGGTCTCTTTCTCAAACAGGCCGGAGATGGCATCGCGCGACACGCGGTCGGCTTCATTCTCCAGACTGTTCACTTTCACACTGCATTCGTTGATCTGCGCATGCGACATCCCCACACGATCGACCGCTTGGCCGACCGCGACAGACGCTTGATAGAGAATATCGGCCAGTCGAATCGCCGACTCGGTCGGCTTGGTAATTTTATAGATGACAAACCGGTCGGCCACGGCTTCAACGGCATCGAGAATATCGTCCAGTGCGCTCGCCAGATCGTGAATGTCTTCACGATCGATGGGCGTAATGAAGGTCTGATTGAGCTTGGTCGCGATGTCGTGCGTGATGCCGTCGCCGATATGCTCAACATCTTTAATGTGCTTCGCCTGTGCCGCAGGATCGCCGAACTGGTCCATCATGTTTTTCAGCAGGCGACTACCCTCGATCATATTGTGGGCAGCCTTCTTGAACATGTCGAAAAAGGCGTCTTCTTTGGGTATGAGACTAAACATCGCAGTCCGCGCTCCTGAATGGTGAATTGCCGCCCGCGGTTGTGTCCGCGAGCGATGTGACACACGCATTACCTGCCGGCGCCGTTTCCCCGGCTACCACCGCAGTAAGCCTGTCGCCCAGGTCAAACCTCCCCCGAAGCTTCCTAACAGCACCACATCATCAGTCCGAATCTTTCCCGCCCGAACCGCCGCATCGAGCGCAATAGGCACTGACGCCGACGAGGTATTCCCGTATCGATCAATCACAGATGTCAGCCGATCAGCCGGAATGCCCAGCCGGTCCGCCACATTCGAGAGAATCCGGCCGTTGGCCTGATGGAGCACGACCTGACTGAGTTCATCGATCCGAACACCAAATTCCTTGAGAATGTCCTGCACCGCCTGCTCGACCCGCCTGACGGCGATACGAAATAACGACGCGCCCCGCATCCGCAACACATGATCATGATGCGCCACGGTCTCCGCCGACGTCGGCACCCGTGATCCACCGGCGGGCACGCGGATCAGATCATGTTTCGATCCATCAGAATGGAGCCGAATCCCGAGCACCCCCCGCGGGTTTGAACTCAGGTCATCCTCACCCCGCACCACGACGGCCCCGGCACCATCACCGAATAAGACCGCCGTCGCTGCATCGGTCGGATCCAAAAATCTCGACTTCACTTCAGCCGCCACAACCAGGCAGGTTTTCGCCTGCCCGCTCAGAATCATGGCATTGGCCATCGA
>CAYHNM010000122.1:2991-5308 GCA_964357985.1 uncultured Nitrospira sp.
GTCGAATATAACCACTTCCTCGACCTGCATAAAACTCACGTGCTCGCCCCCTACGCCGCCTTTAAGATAGGCGAATCCCATTTCAAGATGGCGAAATCCATCGATCGGGATCCTGAACCGCTGACCAAAGCCATCACGGCACTCGAGCGCATGCGCAAAGACTTCCCCGGCAGCCGTTACGATGTCCAGGCGCAACAAAAGATCCAGGAATGCCACGAGTGGCTCGCTCAGATGCACCTCTTCGTCGGGCAGTTCTACTACCGCCGCGAATCGTACCTGGCTGCCGCGCATCGATTCGAACAGATCATGAAAATCTATCCGGATAAACCAGTGGCACCGGATGCCCTCTATTTCCTGGCTCTGAGCTATCATGAATTGGGCGCGGACGATTGGGCTGCCGATAACCTGACCTTGCTGGCTGAGAAATATCCCACCAGCAAAGTGGCTGCCGACGGAAGGTCGTTGATGGCCAAGCTCGGTGGCAAGAAATCGGACACGCTGATTGCCAAAGGCCCAAGCGCCACGCCCTTTTCGGATGCTCGCCCATATGCCTCCCCAAGCAACAGCCCCGATCTTCTCAACATCCCCAGCGCGGCCTCGGCGTTCGGCGCACTCAAGTTACCCTCCGCCAATGCCCTGGGCCAATCCTTCACGGCCTGCCGCCTCGGCGCCTGGTGCTGAACTCCAGCAGACAGCCTTCAGCTCTTAGCAAAAGTCCTTCTGAAAAATTTGGCTCGTGGTGAGTTAGCTGAAGGCTGAGAGCTGTTTGCTGATGGCGAGACTACTGGCTGAGATACCAGCCGATGCCGTATCGTTCAAGGAAGCTCGTGATCATCGTCAGCGAATTGGCGTAGATCATGACGCCGACCACGATGAGCAGCACGCCGCTCACCGTTGACACGCCCCAGAGATAGGCGCGCACCTCTTTAAAGTAGGCCAGGAAGCGATCGACTCCCAGCGCCGTGAGAAACAGCGGCAAGCCCAACCCCAAGGAATAACACGCCAACAAAACCACCCCATTCCAAAGCGAATCTGTCGTGCTGGCGTAAAGCAGAATCGTTCCCAGCACCGGGCCAACGCAGGGCGTCCATCCGGCAGCAAACGCTACTCCGATGAAGAACGACCCTAAATAACCGGCAGGACGATTGCGGAACTGATACCGGTGCTCCACCTTCAAGAAGTTGAGATTCAGAATACCGAGCAGGTAGAGCCCGAATACGATGATCATCACGCCGCCGATGCGGCGTATGTGATCCTGGTAGGTGATCAGGATTTGTCCGAGCAAGCTGGCAGAGGCGCCGAAGGCAATGAACACCGTCGAAAACCCGCCGATGAACAAGAGCGCATTGAGAATGATGGCCGATTTAAACTTGTTCCGTTCGCTTGCATCCGTCAGTTGTTCTATCGAGAGCCCGGTGATGTAAGAAATGTACGACGGCACGAGCGGCAGCACGCACGGCGATACGAACGACAGCAGGCCGGCTGAAAACGCGGCGAGCAGAGAGATCTGTGGAATGGATTGCATCATCGTCAGGATTTCATGAGGGCCTGAATCAATGCGCGCGCATCGGGGCCTCCCCAATCACGGGCGCCCGGCACCTTCTGCCTGACAATGCCGGTGCGATCGACCATGAACGTCATGGGCAGACTCCGTGCACCATACATCAAACCAATGCGATACTCTGCATCGTGCAGGATCGGGAAGGTAAATCCCATTTCCTGTTGAAAGGGCCGGGTCACCGCCGCGCCCTGCGGATCGGTAGAGACGGCCAGAATCTCGAAGTCTTTTCGCGAGTAGCTCCGATACAACTGCTCCATCGCCGGCATTTCGATCCTGCAGGGGCCGCACCAGGTCGCCCAGAAATTCACCAGCACCACTTTCCCGCGCAGCTGGGCAAGCGACACGACGTTCCCATTCAGATCACGCAGCTGAAAATTCGGGGCTTCGTCTCCCACCTTGACGACCCCGCGATCGGCAACCGGAAGGGAAAGAGAGCCGGCCTCGCCACGAGTCCAAGCCGATACTCCGGTAGCAGTATTCAGCAGACCGAGACCGCTCAGCAGCAATGCGACCAACAACCGTTTCATAATGCCCCTTCAGAGCTTCCAGGCTTCATCGTACCACGGTCTTGAGGGAATGCAGGTTTGGGAGTCACGTTCAGCAAGGTCGCGAGCGTCTTGAGATTGTCGATCCTCGTCCAGTCCTTCGGACCGATGATGATCTCTCGCACGATACCCTGCTGATCAATGATAAAGGTCTCAGGTACTCCCAGCCGTTTATAAGGCTTGTCTGTGATGCCCCACGAATCGATGAGCA
>CAYHNM010000123.1:0-5295 GCA_964357985.1 uncultured Nitrospira sp.
GTGGAGATGGAGACTGGGACGGGCAAGACCTATGTCTATCTGCGGACCATCTTTGAGCTGTCGAGGCGATACGGGTTCCAGAAGTTCATCATTGTCGTGCCGAGCGTCGCAATTCGAGAAGGCGTGCTCAAGAACATCGACATCACCGCCGAGCACTTCCGCGCGTTGTACAACAACCTGCCGTTCGAACACTTTGTCTATGACGCGAAGAAGGTCAATCGGCTTCGGCAGTTTGCAACGAGCAATACGTTGCAGATCCTGGTCATCAATATCGACGCGTTCCGCAAGAATTTCACCGGGACTGAGGCAGAGCAGAAGAGCAACGTGATCTATAAAGAGAGCGACAAACTGTCCGGCCGCCAACCTATTGAATTTGTGCAGGCTGCGAGGCCCATCGTGATCATCGACGAGCCCCAGAGTGTCGATTCAACTGACAAGGCTCAGGAAGCGATCAAAGCCCTCAACCCACTCTGCACCCTGCGCTACTCCGCCACGCACCGCAATCCCTACAACCTCGTCTATCGGCTCGATCCTGTGCGAGCTTTTGGACTCAAGCTGGTGAAGCAAATTGTAGTGGGTAGTGCCCGTGCCGAGGGGACGGCTAACGATGCGTTTGTGCGTGTCGAGAAGATCGACTATAAGAACGGCATCAAAGCCAAGCTTCGCATCCATGTGCAGGGCACAGATGGACCGAAGGAAAAATCGGTCACTGTCAAGCAGGGTGCCGACCTCCTCACGCTTTCCAACGATCGAGCCAATTATAAGCATGGCTTTGAGGTGACAGAGATCAATGCCGAGCCCGGTAACGAATACATCCGCTTCAGCAATGGACGGACTCTCCGACTAGGCGAGGAAATCGGGGCGATGCGCGACGATGTGTGGCGAGCCCAGATCAAACACACGATCAAACGGCATCTGGAAAAAGAGTTGGAGGTTCGTGCGCGCGGCATCAAGGTGCTCTCGCTGTTCTTCATCGACCGTGTCGCCAACTATCGTGACTATGATGGGTCCGGCCAGCCGGTGAAGGGCAAGTTCGCGGAGGCGTTCGAGGCGGAGCTGTCGGGACTCGCGAAGGATGAACGGTACCGTGCATTGACTTGGCTCACACAGCCGATGGGCAAGCTCCACAACGGTTACTTCGCCCAAGACAAGAAAGGCGTCCTCAAAGATACACGCGGCGACACCCAGGCCGATGACGAAGTCTACAATCTCATCATGAGGGAGAAGGAGCGGTTGCTCTCGCTGGAGGAACCACTGCGGTTTATCTTCAGCCACTCAGCCCTGCGCGAGGGATGGGACAACCCCAATGTCTTCCAGATCTGTACGCTCAACGAATCACAAAGCGCGGTCAAGAAACGGCAGGAGATTGGTCGTGGGCTGCGCCTACCCGTCGATCAAAATGGCCTGCGAGTGTTTGACGATTCGGTCAATAAGCTCTACGTGATGGCCAATGAGAGCTATGAGGACTTCGCCAGGAAATTGCAGGCCGAGTATGAGGAAGACTGCGGTGTCACGTTCGGTAAAGTTCCGTTCACGGCACTGATCAAACTGACTCGCATCGTCGACGGAGTGGAACAGCCCATTGGGCAGGAAGCCGCGCAGGCGATTAGGGCTGCCCTTGTTACACAGAAGATGCTGGACACAGATGGGCGTATCCAGCCTGCATTCGACCCCAAGCGGAAAGATTTCAAGCTGGAACTGCCTGAGGGGCAGCGGGACCTGGCGCCGGCCGTCATTGATCTATTGGCTGGCTATCAGATCGAGCGGCATATTCGACGGGAGAAAGACGATGGGCCGAATCGTCTTAAGAAGGAGGTCGTGCTCAGCCCGGAGTTTGAGGCGCTCTGGAATCATATCAAGCCCAAAACCACCTACCGCGTGGAGTTTGAGACCGAAAAGTTGATCGAGCGATCCGTGGATGCCGTGAAGCGGATGGAGAAGCTTGAAAAGCCACGTATCCGCGTGGCTGCGGGGCGGCTTGGCATTGAAAAGCGCGGAGTCACAACTGCGGCCATGACGGTCGCCGAGGAGCAGGTTGAATATGAAAACCATCCCATTCCAGACTTGTTGGCCTATCTCCAAAACGAAACGGAACTCACTCGTTCAACCCTCGTGCGGATTCTGAAAGCATCTGGGCGGCTCGCTGAGTTCTTCAACAATCCCCAGCGATTCATGGACGCGATTGCTACGATTCTGAAGTATGAGCTGCATCGCATGCTGGTGGATGGCATCAAGTATGAACGGATTCATGGCCCCGTGTCGGAATCTGAGTGGGAGATGCTGCTCTTCAAGAATGAAGAGGTGATCAACTATCTCACGGCCCTTCAGGTGAACAAATCCGTCTATGAATATGTCGTGTATGACTCAGAGGTGGAGCGAACATTCGCCAAGCGGCTCGATGAACGTGACGACATCAAGCTCTTCGTGAAGCTACCGGACTGGTTTAAGGTGGAAACCCCGGTCGGCACCTATAACCCCGACTGGGCAATCGTCAAACACGAGGACCAGACGATCTATCTGGTCAAAGAGACCAAGGGCACCAAAGAGTTTCTGAAGCTGCGCACCACCGAAGCCGATAAGGTCCGCTGTGGGAAAAAACACTTCGAGACGCTGGGCGTGCCGTTTGCCGTGGCCGTCACGGCGGATGAAGTCTAATTCTGTGCGCCCCGCCTATTGATGACGATGAGCGCTTGCCGACCCTTCTCTTGTTTTTCTTCCGACCGCTTCGCTATACTCCCGCTACTATGAGCATCAGAAAAGGCGGTGGAGATTGGGAGCCTATGTTGCTGGGGATCGAACCCCGGCACTGCAAGGTGTGCAAGGAAGGGCTCTATCGGAACAAGACCTTCTTCACCGGCGGCTGGTCCCGTTGCGCCCTCTGCGATGAATTTGTCCATTACAGCTGTCTCGCCAGCGGCAAAGTATCGTTTCTGAAAGCCCGTCCGCGCGTGTGTAAGACTTGCCGCGCGGCTCAAGAGGGCACCCCCTCTCCTTCGCCCACGAAGGATGAGACCCCGGCTGCCGTCGGGTCGTGACCTCCAACTCTCCGTCCAATCAAGCCCCTTCCCGTATCGAGTGGCATACTTTTTTTTCTGAAGCGATCCGGTTGGCGCTGGCCCCGCTGGTCCTGCTCTTCGCCGGGTTCTTTACCTCTAATTTCATCATCAGCGGTCAGTACACCTGGCCGCGGACGAGCCGCACGCTGGCGCTGACCCTGACGATCCTCATTCTCTCCTATGAGTTCGTCTACAAGGAACAGCTCGCGCGCCAGGTGTCACCGGAGCGGGCGAAATCCGTCCTGCTCTATTCCTGTGTGATCCCCTATCTGGTCGGTGTGCTTGTGATGGTAGCTTTGTGGAAGCTGTAGCAGGATGCTCGCCGAAGGATAGACGATGACCCAGATCATTCGAAGCGGCGCGTTTTTACAGCAATGCTGGTCGGTGCATCCGCTCTGTGTGACGGTGAAACGGATTGCCGATGATCGCACGGTCGTGCTGCTCTGCAGTTCCTGCCGTTCCGCGCATCATTTGCATTGTGCTTCGGTGGAAGCCCAACCGTCCGCCGGGCAGAGTGACAGGCCAGTGCCGGCTCCTGCTGTGGCCGGTCAGGCCGACGGGCTGCCGCAGCTCACAGCCTGTATCGCCGGCCATCGTCCAGCGCTGTCCTTGCGTGAGATGGATGTCTTTGCAGACCGCGTGCTGATCCGTTGCGCCGACTGTCGGTGCCACTATGCCTTGGCGGTCTTGCAGTTTGAAATGCGTCAGAAATAACGAGAGGATGTTGCAAAAGCCCTCCAGCAGCGTTCCCTGCCTCCGCCGAAGCGCTTCGCGCAGGCAGGTCGCTTCACTCAAGGCCTCAACGTACCAACCGCGTACGTCTCGGCCTTTCGTTCGCTGCGGCCTTGCTGGAAGTCCTTTTTCATCATCCTCTGGGACGCAGCTGGTGTGCGCAGGGTAGAACCTGATTATTTCTCCATGCCACATTCACTCGCTTTGACCGATGAAGAGGTTGCCCTTGTGGCGGATGCGCAATTCTTTCGCAAGAAAGAGCGGATTTCGGCGAAGGTGCGGGCTCAGCTTGATGCGACCTATGCCGGACTGACGGAAGAGTTAGGCCCGATCAGCCTGATAGCGCCGCCGGGGTTCAATCCTCGCGCGCATCAGTTTGTGAAAGGCGAACATCTCGAATTCTTTCCCTACCAGTATCTCGATTATCCTAAACATTTCGATGGGGGCAACAAGTTCGCCTTCCGGACGCTGTTCTGGTGGGGCCATCATCTGGCCTGCGCGTTGATTCTCGAAGGGGAAGACATCAAGCAGTATAAGAAGCACCTTGTTGATCGGTTTCATCAAGTGGCCGGGCAGGAATTGGAACTGTCGCTGGCCCCGACGTTGTGGGAATGGAAGCGCGGGGAAGGCTATACCCTGCCGATCACGCACGATCGCAAGGCGCAGATCGCGTCGGTGTTGGCCGAGCGCCGGTTCATTAAAATTGTACGATTCGTTCCGATGACCGATCCCCGGCTGCAAGCCGGATTGCTTCCGGAGCTGTGCCGGGAGACCTTTCGATCGATGTTGCCCATTGTGACGGTCTGACGGCCCGGTGTTTCGGGAATTGTCTCCGGATGCCAACTTGGGTAGACTGGGCCAGCGTCGGGGCAATATATGTTTAGCGTGAGGAGGCGTCCGTGAAATCAATGATACTGCGACAGGTGGTGGGAGTGAGTCTGGTCGGAGTCATGGCCGTGATGGCCGGATGTGTGGGGAAGGGGGAGACGCGTTATCTGGACGTCCGAACGCCGACGGCCGCCGCTCCGTCTCCCGAACAAGAGCCGGTCAAGATTGTGATTGAACCATTTGAAGATCGTCGTGATGACAAGACGCGGGTGGGACAGCGGACGCATCTCTGGGGCGGCACGACGGTATTTAATGTGGCGGGAGAACGTCCGGGAGAAGTGATTGCCCAGGCCCTGGCGGATCGTCTGAAGAATCGCGGCTGGCGGGGCCGCCCCTGGAAAGTGCAAGTCGGCCGGGCGGTGGATGCTCCGGATGCCGACATTATTATCAGTGGCCAGGTCTCTGAATTCTCGGCGACGGCCAAGAGTCGGGTGTTTTCGACCGTCATCAACGCCAGCAACAAGTTCAGTATTCAGGCGCGCAATGTCGGGGATACCAGCACGACGATTCGAAGCGTCGAGGGCGCGCAACGGACTACGGTCTTCTGGTTCGCCGAGGAAGATGTGCAGGAATTATTGGCGGCGACCTTGAAAGACGGCATCGACCGGTTCATTGCGGA
>CAYHNM010000124.1:0-5283 GCA_964357985.1 uncultured Nitrospira sp.
CCAACATGTCGGGGGAGGTGAAGACCTTCTTCGATAATTGGCAGTTCAAGTTCGGCGTCTTTCCGGACTTCAAGATGAAGAATAAGATCGGTGCGGCCTTCGCCACGGGTGGCCAGATTTCGAGCGGCAAAGAAGTGACGATGCTCACCATTCTGGCTGCGATGCTCGGGAATCAAATGATCATCGTGAGCGGCGGCGGTGCGTTTGGTGCCTCGGCGACTACGGAAGGCGAGAGTCCTGGCATCGACAACAAAGAGCTGGCTGAGGCCAGAGCCTTGGGCCAACGGGTCGCCGAATTCGCGGTGAGATTCAAAGCCGGCTCTGCCCAGTAGCGCTTCCTGCCACAGCCCCATTCCGTCTCGCGAACGGCGAGCCGCTGGTTCGCGCGATACGACCGACCCGCTTGGTCGATCGACGGTTCATCGGCGGCCGCGCCTTGATGCCGTTCCGCTCTCCCGTTTATAGTGATGCGTTATGCGTAAGAAGACCTCATCCCATCGCGGGCAGGGGGACCGCCCCATGCCCGAGAAGGGGACGGTCGCTCCGAGTCCCGCCCCAGAAGCGCTCGCACTCCTCGCCGCGTTTCGCGCCATCTCGGCCAATGCGGTCTACACGATGGCTCCGAAGGCTGCCGTCCTCAAGGGCTTCGCCTATTACCAAGAGCAGCGGCTTCAGCATTATGTCTGGAGCCTGGATCGCGCGACGCTGACGGCGGAGGTAGAAGGGACCAGGCTCTACGAAGTCGTCTTTTCCCTCGACGGCGGGTTTCTTGCCGCCTCCTGCGATTGTCCGGCCTGGGAACCCGGCGGCTTGTGCAAACATGTGCTGTGCGCCTGTTTCACGACCAAACATCTGTTGTCCCCGGAGTTGTTCAGATTGCCGGCCGCGCAACACCCCGAGCTGCCCTGGCTTCGAGCGGAGTTGCTCGGTCGTATCCCTGAGCCAGCTAAGAAAATACCACAGTCTTCTCCCGGCGCGGCCCGCAAGAGACCGGTTTTTGAGATCGTCCTCGATGCCCGTGATCCCCACCCGCAGCTCCTGATCCATAAGAATGGCGTGCCGCTGTCCGGGGGCTGGGGCGCTGCGATTCCACCTGAACTGGTTCCCCTCCTCAATGCGTCCTGGTTCATGTCCGGGTTTGGGGAAGACCCCTTGCTCCACTATCTCAGGATTCATGACCGTCCCTACCCCATCGTGCTGGTGTCTGGCGAGGAATCGATTCCGTTGCAATGGAATCAGTCGGTCAAGTGCCGGAGCAAGACGGAGATCGACCTCGTCGGCGGCCAGATCAAGGTTCGCGCAGTCTGCCTCGCCGACGAAGTGCCCCTCGAACGGATCGTCCGATTCAGGACGTTTGTGGCCGATCTGAGCGGCGGTCGGCTTCTGTATTTGAAGGATGAGCTGGGGTGGGCGTCGTTTCGTTCTCTGCGGCAACGCTTTAAGGGGGGCGAGCCATTTTCCGATCCCTATGACGATTTCGACGAAGGGTTCCGCGCGGTGCCGCTATCGGGGCAGTCTGGGTATGGGCGATGGCCAGGCGTCGGCGACGATGAACTGGAGTTTACGATTTCGCTGGACGAGTTTCGGTCCGCGCAAATCGAGGTGCCTCACACGCAGGCGAACCGGATCGTGCGGGATCTTATCCTGAAAGTGGAGGGCCGGGCCGTGCCGGCGCATCGCCCGGCACGGCCTTCTGCTGGTGATACGCTTTCCTGTGCCCTGATCTTGAAGCCTCCGTCCGGTGAGGAGGACCTTCCGGCTAGCGCGTGGACGCTGCAGGCGCAATGTCGTCGAGGGGAAGTTCGGTTGGCCCCGAGTGTTTCCGCCTTTGGGCTATTCTTGGCGTTGGAACAAGGCCGTGCCGTATCCGGTGCGCTGCGGTCGCTCAAACGAAAGGCCGTTCTGTACGATATCTTCTTCAGTCTTCTGGCGGTGCGCGAGGCCAAGGAGCGAGACCAGCGCATCAAGATGGCTCCCGGACTGGAGGGGTGGCCTCGGGCTGTCAGCAACGAGGCCGCGCAGTGGCTCAAACGGAATCTCTCAGCCTATGCCAGGGCGGATGTGCGGCTAGAGATTCACGCAGGGCGATGGGAGCTGCAGCCGGTGGACAAGGCTCGCGAGGCGTTGCTGTATAAGATTCCCTTCGACGTGTTCGGCCCGGACGTCTTTCGCGGCCTGCGGCGTTGCGATGAGATGATGCTTGACGCGCCGAGGCTGTTTCAAGGGTTGCCAGTTCTCTTGGACGCGCTCACGTCCGCCGGAATCGAATTGCTGTATGAGGATCAGCCCGTCAAGTTCTCTCGATGGGAATGTTCTGCTCATGTAGAGCATGTCGAGCCGGAAGGGGCCGGGATCGATTGGTTTGAAATCCGTCCGGAGATCCGGTGCGACGGCGTGGCGCTGGACGAATTGGAGTGGCGGGCCGCTCTGCAGCAGGGAGGGCTGATCGATGCCAAAGGCGGGTTGCGGGTGTTGGATCGCCAGAGCCTGGAACAATTGCGCGCACTGTTCGCCCTGACCGGAGAGGCGAGGGCGGATCGGGGGGCCGGCAAGATCGTGCGGGTGCCTCGCTTGCAGATTTTCGACTGGCTGGCGCTGCGTGAGCAGGGCATTGCGGTGGCGTTGCCCGCTGAAGACGAGGCCCTACTCGGTCGTCTCCTGGGATTCACGCGGATGGCCCCACGGCCTGTGCCGAAGAATGTGCAGGCCCTGCTGCGCCCCTATCAGCAGGACGGGTATACGTGGCTCGCGTTTCTCTATGAGCACCGTTTCGGCGCCTGTTTGGCGGACGACATGGGGCTGGGCAAGACCCTCCAGGCCATCTGTCTGCTCGCCGCCATTCAGGACGGGCGCATCAAGACAGCGGCGGGTGTGAAGGGCCCTCATCTGGTCGTCGTGCCGACGAGTCTCCTCTTCAACTGGGAACAGGAGCTGGCGCGCTTCGCGCCAGGCTTGAAGGTCCATGTCTATAGCGGGAGCGAGCGGACATTCGATGCCAAGGATGGCGAAGTGGTGATCACGACGTACGGGCTGGTTCGCCGGGACATCGAACAGTTGGAACGCCTGGCCTTCCATGTCATCGTGTTCGACGAGGCGCAGGCGGTGAAGAACATTCAAGCCGAGACGACAGGCGCGGCCCGCCGTCTGACCGGACGATTCAAAATCTCGCTGACCGGCACCCCGCTCGAAAACCATCTCGGCGAATACTTCTCCATCATCGATCTCTGCATGCCGGGACTGCTCGGTGAGTACGACCGGTTTAAGACCGGTCTCAAACGTATTCAGGGCCCCGCGCTGGAGCGGCTGCTGCGCCGGACCAGGCCCTTCATCTTGCGGCGGACCAAGGCGGAGATCCTCCATGACTTGCCGCCGAAGATCGAGAGCGAGGTGTTCCTTGACTTGACCGAGCGGCAAAAGGCGCTGTACCAGCAGACGGTCGCGCAGGTCCGCGCCACGATCGACGAGGCCTACCGAACGAAGACCTCCGGCCAGGCGCAGTTCATCGCGCTGACGGCAATCCTCAAGCTCCGCCAGGTGTGTCTCTCGCCCCGCCTCCTGACAAGCCGGGCCGACGAGCCTTCGCCCAAACTCAGTTTCCTGGTGGAGCGGCTGCAAGTGTTGCTGGACGAGGGGCATAGCGCCCTGGTCTTTTCCCAGTTCACCAGCTTTCTCGATCTTGTGGAGGAAGCGTGTGTTCGGCACGCGCTTCCCCATCACCGGCTGGATGGCGCCACGGCGGCGACCGCGCGCAAAACCCGTGTGGCGGCGTTTCAGCGCGGCGAACAGCCGAGCGTATTTCTCCTCAGTCTCAAGGCGGGCGGGCAGGGGCTGAATCTCACCAAAGCGAGCTACGTGTTTCATCTGGACCCCTGGTGGAATCCGGCGGTGGAAAACCAGGCGTCCGATCGCGCGCACCGCATCGGGCAGCAGCGGACCGTCTCGATCGTGCGAATTCTGATGCGCCACAGCATCGAGGAAAAGATGATGGCGCTCAAGCAGCGGAAACTCGAGCTGTACGACGCCGTCATGCGCGGCGTCGTGCGCGGCTCCGGGCAAGGCGTGCTGACCAAAGCCGACTTTGACTTTCTGCTCGCGCCGGGCGCGTCATGAGCATGTGCTCCCTCCATCTGCGCATCGTGTCTGTATGAACATAATCCGCCGATTCGGCGCGCGGGGACGCGCCGTTGCGTTGAGTCATCTCCTAGGCACTGGCGACACGCAATTACATATTTCGTGCAGCATTCTCGGCGCACAGCGAAGCGGGGGAGGGGTGCGAGGCGTCATGCCGAGCAATCAGAGAAGACTTCCGCTACATTTTCCGATCCTCTCAGTGGGTGTTGGACTTGGACAAGGTGCTGACGTTTCGATGAGCGAGCAGCCGATCCGACGGGATGAGAGCGATCCCCAGCGGAGAGGTGTCGGATGTTGGATTGTAAGCCCCCACTTCCTCTAGCAAGGGAAGCGGTCGCGAATGGCACGCTTGACAAGGCTTTTAGAAGAAGGGATAGTTACGCGTATTGTTGGTCCGTCAGGAGGGCTTCGGATGAACCAAACACATTCCTCGATTTTCGATCTGAGTCCGCCGGAAAAACTCCAACTCGTAGAAGATCTCTGGGACGATCTCGCGGCCACACCTCAAGCCGTACCGGTCCACGAGTGGCAGAGGCAAGAACTCGCGAAGCGAAAGTCAAACCTCCTGAATCACCCTGCCGCTGGACTTTCGTGGGAAGACGTGAAGCGAAGGATTCGCCGGCGCTATGGCCGCTGAGTTGATCCTTGCGCCGGAGGCCGAGCAGGACATCGCCGAGGCGTACGGGTGGTACGAAGATCAACGCAGCGGGTTAGGCGAAGAGTTTTTGAGTTGTGTCGATGCATGTATTGAAGTCATCTGCCGCGCACCGGAGATGTGCGTGGTCTTCCATGAGCACTATCGCAGGGGGTTAGTCCGTCGCTTTCCGTACGCCGTCTTCTACGAGCATGGCGGGAGTACGGTCACCGTCTACGCCGTGTTCCACGCTTCCCGCGATCCTAACAAATGGCGACAGCGGCTGACGTAAGGCTGCTGTGTGGAATGCCAGATCGGCTCAGGGGAGTCGGCGCCGAAGCGTGGCCGTAAGATCGTATCCCTTCGCCTCCCGCACCCCGCTTCTTTTTAGCCGTGGAAATCGTGGTCTGCCACGACCATCGACTCAACGCGCAGCAGCCGAGCAACCAGACAGGCCAGATCACCAGCAAGCGAGGTGTCAGATATTGGATGCAAGACTTGACCCCATTTCTCTTCTT
>CAYHNM010000125.1:0-5279 GCA_964357985.1 uncultured Nitrospira sp.
GCGACGGGTGCTTTCCTGCGGCGAAAAGCGTATTCTTCGGCGGCATTAGTTGAGTCGAACCCTAGCCTGCCTGGGGTGGACTCGGACAGAACAAGCACAGAAGTCTGTGATCTCTGGATGAATGTATGATCGCAAAGCTGGTCACAGATTTTTCTTTCAGGCTTCTTCAGACTTCTGTTGTCCAGAACTGCATGCCCATGATGACCGCTTTATTTGAGCTGGGGTAGAGGTTTATGGGTCAGACCGTCATTGAGAACCCAATCATCAACTCACCTTTCGACGAGCCGAGCCGCCATTTCCGATTTACCGACGAGGGAATCACGAATGAGGAGGTTGACGGCCGGCGCACGAGTTCGTATTTCGTGCCTATTGCCA
This sequence comes from uncultured Nitrospira sp., assembly GCA_964357985.1. Classification (GTDB taxonomy): domain Bacteria; phylum Nitrospirota; class Nitrospiria; order Nitrospirales; family Nitrospiraceae; genus Nitrospira_D. The sequence goes on from CAYHNM010000125.1 coordinate 376, forward strand.
AGCCGAAAAAGAAAGGCGCGCAGCAGCTTCAATTCGACACAGAGTGGACACAAGACCGCATCGAAGAGAATAAGCTCGTCAACGATATTCGCCGTCGTGTCGCACTATGGCGCAAGGGCGGCTATGTTGGTGTGACGCCGACTACAGCACGTTTGATTGCCTACTGGACTGATCCCACCCGCGAGAAGAAACTATTCTTTTGCCAGAACGAAGCCCTTGAAACTGTCATCTACATTGCGGAGGTGGCAAAGAAATACGGTGATGCCTGGATCGAGAACACGATACGTGAGGCGAACGACACATCGAACCCAGGCTTGCCGCGCGTGGCGTTCAAGATGGCAACCGGCTCCGGCAAGACCGTCGTCATGGCCATGCTCATCGCCTGGCACACGCTCAACAAGCGCGCCAACCCGCAGGACGCCCGCTTCTCCGACACCTTCCTGATCGTCACGCCCGGCATCACTATCCGCGACCGGCTGCGCGTGCTGTTGCCGAACGACCCGGAGAACTACTACCGTCAGCGTGACATTGTGCCGACGCAACTACAAGGCGAGCTGGGACAGGCTAAAATCATCATCACGAACTATCACGCCTTCCAACTCCGCGAGAAGGTTGCCACCGGCAAGATCACGAAGTCGATTCTCGCCGATGGGCAACCAAGCCCGTTCACCGAAACTCCCGATCAGATGGTGCGCCGCGTTTGTCGCGAGTTGAGCACCAAGAAAAACATCATCGTCCTCAACGACGAAGCGCATCACTGCTACCGTCGCAAACCAGACGGGGAGGATGAAACGCTCACTGGCGATGATCGCATCGAAGCCAAGCAACGTGACGAAGAAGCTCGGGTCTGGATCTCAGGCATCGAATCCGTCAAGGCCAAGATTGGCGTGAAGGCCATCTACGATCTATCGGCTACACCGTTCTTTCTGCGCGGGTCTGGCTACCCAGAAGGCACACTCTTTCCGTGGGTGGTCTCGGATTTTTCACTGATTGACGCCATCGAGGCCGGTATCGTCAAAGTACCTCGCGTGCCGGTGGCTGACGACTCAATGACAGGTGGGCAGCCCACCTACCGCGACCTGTGGTTCCGCATCCGCGAGCACCTGCCTAAAAAAGGACGCAAGACCGATGAGGTTAGCGGGGCACCGAAGCTTCCCGTCGAGCTGCAAGGGGCGCTGCTTAGTCTATACGGCAACTACGAGAAGTATTATCGCCTCTGGGAGCAGAACGCAGAGGCCCATGCCCGTGGCATCACGCCTCCAGTGTTCATCGTCGTCTGTAACAACACCAATGTCTCCAAGTTGGTCTTTGACTTCATCGCCGGTTGGGAAAAGCAGATCAGTGAAAAGACCGTCGTTCAGGCCGGACAACTGCCAATTTTTCGTAACGACGACAGCAACGGCGCATGGCTGCACCGTCCGAACACGATCTTAGTGGACAGCCAACAGCTTGAATCCGGTGAGGCGATGAGCGACGACTTTAAGAAGATTGCGGCCCGTGAGATTGACGAGTTCAAGGCGGATTATCGCGCCCGTTTTCCTGGCCGGGATACGGACAACCTTGCCGACGAAGACCTGCTCCGTGAAGTGATGAATACCGTTGGCAAGGCGGGCAAACTGGGCGAACACGTGAAGTGTGTGGTCAGCGTCTCTATGCTCACCGAGGGCTGGGATGCCAACACCGTCACCCATGTTCTTGGCGTGCGCGCCTTCGGCACGCAACTGCTATGTGAGCAGGTGGTTGGCCGTGCTCTGCGTCGAATGAGTTACGCCGCCAACGAGAAGGGGCATTTCAACCCCGAATACGCCGAGGTTTACGGCGTGCCGTTTTCCTTCATCCCATGCAGCGGCGCAACCACAGACCCCAAGCCCGGCCCGCTGCCTACGCGCGTCCGCGCCCTTGAAAGCCGCATCGCCTGCGAGATCTCGTTTCCCCGGCTGCTAGGGTACCGCTACGACGTGGCCGGCGAACGGCTCACCGCGACCTTCACTGACGAATCCAGGCTGGCACTCTCCACTGCCGACATTCCCACCAAGACCGAGAACGCGCCCATCGTCGGTGAATCCAGCATCCACACACTCGACGATCTCAAGCGCCACCGGCCTAACGAAGTCGCTTTCTTGCTCGCCAAGCTCACACTGGAGAAATACTTCCGCGACGACGACGGCAACGACAAGCCCTGGCTCTTCCCGCAATTGCTCGGCATCGCCAAGCGCTGGCTCGCCGAATGCGTCACGCTCAAAGACAACACCTTCCCGCAACTGCTGCTCTTGATCGAGTTTGCGCACGACGCCACCGACCGCATTTACAAGGCCATCGTCACCTCGACCGACTGCACGGCGGCGCTCAAGCCCATCCTGCGCCCATATGACACTATCGGCTCCACCCGTTTTGTTGACTTCGATACTACCCGTCCGGTCTATGCGACCAAAGCCGATAAGTGCTACATCTCCCATGTCGTTGCCGATACCGACTCGTGGGAGCAGAAAATGGCCGAAACCATCGAAAATATGCCCGAGGTCATCCGCTACGTCAAAAATCACAACCTCAATTTCACTATCCCTTACACGCTGAACGGCGAGGAGAAGAACTACATCCCGGACTTCATCGCCTGCATCGAAGACGGCCACGGCCCGAATGACCTGCTCAATCTGATCGTCGAAGTGACCGGCGAGAAAAAGAAGGACAAGGCCGCCAAAGTCGCCACGGCGCGCACGCTGTGGGTGCCGGCCATCAACAACCACGGAGGCTACGGTCGGTGGAGTTTCATCGAAATCGCCGACCCGTGGGATGCACAAAACCTCATCCGTGACTTTCTGAGACAGGCGCGGGCGGAGTCAACAAAGGAAGTCGCTCATGGCTAAGAAGAACAACCCTCGGACCAAAGTCGAGTCCATACGCCACAAAGACAAGCGGAAGAACATTCCCACTGAGGAACTCCGCGACTTCATGGCCGACGAAGAACTCGCTCCCAAGACCATGCTCTACCCGCGCGATCCCTCGCTCGATCCGCAACTGGTCTGGAAAGGCAAAGACGAGCAGGACCGCGCAGACCTGGCCGTCCCCGTCGTGCCGATCTACATTCAGGAGAAGATTCACCCGCAGGCCATTATCGACGCGTTGCCTCGCACTGAACAGCCCGGCGACAATGAGCCCAATCTCTTCGCCGACTTCAACGGCGGCCCACACGACTTCGAGCAGAAAGTCGAGTTCTACCATCACGAGCAGAACTGGTCCAACCGGCTCATCCTTGGCGACTCGCTGCTGGCGATGACCTCACTGGCCGAGAAGGAAGGGCTCAAAGGCAAGGTGCAGAGCATTTACCTCGACCCGCCCTACGGCATCAAGTTCGGCTCCAACTGGCAGGTCAGCACGCGCAAGCGCGATGTGAAGGACGGAAAGGCGGAGGACGCCACCCGCCAGCCTGAACAGGTGCGCGCATTCCGCGACACTTGGAAACTGGGCATTCACTCATACCTCGCGTACCTACGCGATCGGCTCCTGGTTGCCCGCGACCTGCTTACCGAGACCGGCAGTATGTTTGTTCAGATCAGCGATGAGAACGTGCATCTCGTGCGCAACGTGATGGATGAGGTATTTGGCCCGGAAAACTTCGTTGCACAGATCGCATTCAAGAAGACAGCAGGCGCGTCCGGCAACCTCTTGTCGTCAGTGTTTGACTATTTGCTTTGGTTCAGCAAGGAAAAGGAAACATTAAAATATCGCCCGATTTTCAAAGACAAGATGCCTGGAGAAAAGGGTGCTGGACAATACGATTGGATCGACTTGGAAGACGGTACACTCAGACAGCTTGGCCAGAATGAGGAGCCTCCGCACGGGGCAAGACTTTTTGCACACAACCATGTTACGAGTCAGCGCCCTGCACAGGGAGCCGATCTCCGTAAGTTCGAAGTGAATGGCATCACTTACACGCCAGGTGCAGGGACTTTCAAGAGTGACTTGCAGGGGCTCACTCGACTACGAGCAGCAAAAAGGCTTTTCGGTATTGGGAAATCATTGCGGTATATCAGGTATCTCGAAGACTTCCCTGTCTTTCCACTGAGTAACTTCTGGGATGACACGGGGATTTCTGGATTTGCAGATCAAAAGACCTACGTTGTCCAGACTCTCGCGTCAGTGATTGAGCGTTGTCTTCTCATGACCACTGATCCTGGCGATCTGGTGTTCGACCCGACCTGCGGCAGTGGCACCACGGCCTACGTCGCCGAGCAGTGGGGGCGGCGCTGGATTACTTGTGACACGAGCCGCGTCGCCCTCGCACTGGCCCGCACGCGCCTGATGGCGGCAAAATATCCCTATTACCTCCTGGCTGACTCGCGCGAAGGTATCCAGAAGGAAACTGAACTGACCGGCAAGATGCCACCCGAATACAAGACGGAAGGCGACATCAAGAAGGGTTTCGTCTACAAGCGGGTGCCGCACGTCACGCTCAAATCCATCGCCAACAACCCGGATATCAAGGAAGGCATGGCTCGCAAGCAGATCGACGCCGCCATCGCCAAGCATGCCGAGACGGAAACGCTCTTCGACCAGCCCTACGAGGACAACAAGCGCGTGCGTGTATGCGGGCCGTTCTCGGTGGAAAGCCTGTCGCCGCATCGTGTGCTCTCCACTGCGGACGAGAACCAGGACGGCACGGTGACGGAGAAGGAAGCTCGGAAGCAGCAGGACTTCACCACCATGATCTTGGACAACCTCAAGAAGGCGGGCGTGCAGAACACCCGCAAGGGAGAACGGCTTACCTTCGACCGGCTTGACCCCTACGCCGGGGCGTGGCTGCACGCCGCAGGCGAATACACTGACGCTGGCGGCAAGACCCGGCGCGTGGCTGTTTCCCTCGGTCCCGAGCATGGCACTGTCGGCCCGCAGCAGGTGAAGGAAGC
>CAYHNM010000126.1:0-5264 GCA_964357985.1 uncultured Nitrospira sp.
GAACATCCCGATCCCGATGCCTATATCGATGAGGTGATTCTCGGCACGCTGAAGCGCACGTTGGGAGTGCCTAACAAGAGCCACTTGTTTGTCGTGGCCGAACGAACCCCCCATCGCCATCATCGGGAAGGCGGGGTGCATGGCCTGGTCGATTACGTGGCCGGTGCGATCGGCGGATGGCCTCAGCGTCACGCGCGGCCCGGTCAGTATCCGTTGACGCTCGCGACCAAAGCCACCATTCTCGGCCACACGTTGCGGGGCGCTCCTCCGACACCGGAAGACAAAGCCATTGCCCAGCATCTGGCCTATGAGACGGTCCATCGTTTAGTGGAACGTCCGGAGGATGTCGTCGGTTGCATGCTGGCGTATCGCGAGCGCGGGGCGATCGAGGCGATTCCGCTCCACGCTGTGTCGCCCAAACAGTTCGACTGGGATCTGTTTGCCAGGATGCATGGCACGGAGTTGCGCAACGGGCCGCCGTGACGGACTCGTATGACCGCGCCGGGTCTCTCCTAGCGAGGCGTCACTCGTCGAGGCTGGGGCGAATGAGGTAGGGGCCGTAGATCGCGGCAAAGAGCAGATAGGCGCTGCTCCAGGTTGCCGCTGCAGCGCCGAGCACTAAATTCGTCGGGAGTCCGATGGCCGGACCGAAGACCCGCAGCAGGGCACCCAGGTTGACCAGCATATAGATCAGGACAGTCAGGCGGTCTGCCTGCTTTAGTCGTCCGGTGTGGCCTAAACTGGCGCGGGTCATCACTGCCATGGTCATCGCGCCCACGGCGCCGGTCGTGAGGGCGTGCACCGCATCAGCCGGCTTCAGGCCGAATTCGAGCGTCGCCCCACCCAGTATCAGCAACGCCAGAGACAGCCATCCATATCCCACATGCAGAATCAGCACGAGCGGCTCACGCCACGTCGTCCATCCACGCCAGCGCGCGAGGCGGACGATGTTGGCCAGTCCTGCGGTGATCAAACACCATCCCGTCGTCATGGCCTGTGGTTGAACCACCCAGGAAAGCGCGGCTACGACCGTGAGGACAATCGTCAGTCCATCGTATCGGGAAAAGGATGGAAGCTGGTCGGGAAGGCCTCGTTCGGCCAGGTAATCGCTGGTGAAGCTGGGGGTGATACGCCCGCCGATGAGTGTCAGCAGCAGTATCATCAGTGCGACAGCCATCCGTTCAGGAAAGTCAGTTCCGTTCCCGTCCTGTGCCAGCACGTGAAACAGGATGTTCGCGCAGGCATAGAGACTGATGACTATGCCGATCGGTATGCGATCCCACGCCTTCCCGGCTACGATCTCTCGCCAGACAATGGCGGCCAGCACCGCCAGATATCCCGCATCAATGAGAGCCGAGACCAGCGGCGTCGGCCACGGCATGGCGATCGTCAGGCGTCCGGCCAACCAGAGCGCCAATAAGGCCAACAGCGGCGTGCCTCTGAGCGGAGGCCGGTCAGTCCAGTTCGGCATGGCCGTCAGCAGGAAGCCGGTGATCACCGCCGGAAGAAACCCGAAGAGCATCTCGTGCACATGCCAATCGCGCGGAGCATAGCGGAGGGGTGAATCAGCCCATCCGGCCAGGATCAGCGCCCAGACCGGGACCGCCGCTCCGGCAAAGAGCGCCGCGCTGAGAAAGAACGGCCGGAATCCGTAGGACAAGAATGCCGGCCCTGTGTAGCTGGGTTGTTCCGTCGACATATGAAATGTGTAAGCCCTTCGCTTCAGTGGTGAACGAGGAGGATTATTGCTGGAGGGTCGGCAGAATGTCGACAGCGATCTGCGCGGTGGAGGAAGGGTCTTGGCTGACCACATAGGTGGCCCGTTCTTGGGAGCCTGCCGGATGCGGGGTCGTCACCGACTCCTGAATGAGATTAGGCGAACGCCGGTTGAGGAGTGCGGCCTCCTGTCTGGAGATGGGGCCGAACGGGACCGGCGAAAAGCGGACGATGACGGTCTCACTGTTTGCGGGTAATGGCAGACGCTGCCGCTGTCCGGCTTGGATCTTCATGGAGATGTGGCCGCTCTCTTTCAGCGGCAGCAGCAGTTGCGCGGTGGTTTCTCCTACGTGGTGCCAGACTTGTATGTACCCGTCCCGATTGGTTTCTAACGTGATGTGTACGGGCGTTGCACTCAAAGTCGCTGTTGCCGCATCGACTTCCTGTTCCTGCCCATCTGGAGTCCGGATCACAAAACTGTAACGGAGTCCAAGGAGCTTGCCGGGTGTTGCAGGGGCGGCAGCTTTACTGAGTTGCGAGAGTCCATCGAGTTTGCGTTTGAACGGGCTCGTCTGTGGCTCGGCATCGGCGAGAGGTTTCATGGCGCGTTCCTGGGCCTGGGCCATTCTCCCGGTCTCGGGGCTGAGGCCATAGAACAATCCACGTGCGCTAATGGTGGAGGGACCGGTCTCTGGCAAGGCTGCTACAGCCGGTGTCTGTGCCGTCTTGGCCTCAGGCACGGCCGCTGCCGGTGGTGAACCGGCGGCAAGCGGACGCTCGGGTCTTACCGCGACTTCCTCTGAAGCCTTTCCCATCGCGGCGGGCGGTATTGGTGCCTGTTTCCGATCTTGTTCTTGTTTTTTCTTCTGTGTGTAGTCGCGAATGGAATCGGCCGGAACGCTTGCCTGTGGTTGTGCGGTGGCTGTTCGTTCACGGGTGGTCCCCGTATTCGCCAGGGTGTCCTTCTTGGGGGCGGTGGCAGAGAGACCCTGATTCTCCTGGACCTTTACCTTTGACTCAGCCGGCTGGGGCGCTGACGGCTGTGTTACTGCGGGCGGAGGAACGGATGGGCCGGCAGATGGTGTTGCCTCGGTCGTGGCTGAGCGGGCGGCTTGCTGCACACTGTCCTGATAAATTTTGGTGCCGAGGACGACCGCGAAGGCGGCGGTGGCCAGTCCGCCCACCAGCGCGAGATTGGACGGCCGCCGGAACCAGTCCAGCCAGGATGCCGTGCTGCCGCCGGTCGCAGGGCTCGTCTTGTTTAAGACATGGAGCAAACGGCGCCGCACGTCGGGATCGGTCAACAGTTCCTTCAACGCCTGCTCGTCGGCCAGGGCATCGAAGAGTTGCTGATCCTGGAGCGAGGCCTGGTATAGCCGTTGTTTCTCCTCCGGCGTCAGCGTATCCGCCGCGAAACCGCCGAGGAGTTGTTCGAGTTCGTGTTCTGCCATAGTTCTCTAGCGTAGGACGTAACACGTGAAAGGTGAAATGTGGCAGGCTAGTCCCATGAGCCGCCCATCAATGCGAGCAACTGCTTTCTGCAGCGCAGGTCCCACGTATAGATTGTATTGATCGATGTTTGTCCCATGAGTGTCTGAATCTCAGGAAAGCTCTTCCCCTCCAACTTCCACTTGAAGAGTTCGCGGCAGCGCTCGCCGAGTTTGGCGATCGCGGCGATCAACCGGTCCACGCGCTGTTGTTGATCCAACTGTGTGGCCGGATCAGCGCCGGGATCGGCCAGCGGGAGTTCATCAACCGGCTCCTGATTATACTCGCCCCGTCGAAAGGCCTTGCGGTGAGCGTCGAGCATCTTGAACCGCAAGACCTGAAATGCCAAGGGGACAAGTTCGGTCAAATCGGTGACGGCAGGGTACTTCTCATGGAGGACGACCAGTGTCTCCTGAGTCAGATCTTCGGCCTGGTCCCTCGATACCCGTGATGTCGCGAAGGCGAGAATCCTTTCGCGAAGGGAGCTGAGAATGTGGTCTCGATCCATAGGCTTACACGAGTGAAAAGAGACGGGCTGCTATTCTGCTATCTCAGATTTAACGCCATTGGTTTGCTGTCTTTTCCTTCGGCGCAATTCTACCAACGCTCCCACACATGCTCCTATTATTGCGGCAAAAGGTCCAAACATTGTTGCGGCGATGGGGACATACGTCGTGTAATAGCCCAAAACGCCAGGCAGCGCGGAGAACCCCTTGCGATATAGAGTTGGTCCAACAAAGTCGGTGCTGAGTTGGATAAAAGCTAAGAGCGCGCAGCAGACAAATCCAGCAAGGCCTCCATATAATACGCCAGCCCTAGGGAAACGACGATTCGACTGTGCCGCCTGGTCAATCTTTTGGATGGCAACGGGGGCTACGAGGAATACAGCAAGAAACCCCGCCATAAATCTGTCCCATCTGAACAGGGTGCGCCAGGGGTTAGCAATCCACAGATCCCAGGGGAAAGGGAATGGTGGTATGTCGGCAACAGGCGCGAATATATTCATCAAGAGATTTTGGGTGAGAGAGATGATAGGTGTGCCGATGACTCCTGCCAGCCCACCAAGAATCGCGAGTTTGATTCTAGGACCCATAGGATCTCCAATCGCCATGCAGATTTCACTCCAACAGAATGGCACACAACATCCTGTCAGTTGAAACGAAAGAGCCTGCGATAACGACTATGGCCGCTATCGTGTCGTTCGTGGGCGTAAGGCTTAGCCGCCGATTGGTTCTGCCGTTCCGTATATTCGCCTCAGCGCTAGCTCAGTCATGCTTCCTATCGCTCCGCTGAGCACGCTCACAGGAATGCCCACATAGAACAATGCCATGAGGGAAAACTCGAGTGGCCCGAGCAAGAGTAGGTCTATGGAGATAGTGTGCTCAAACGATGCGTAGACAATTCCAGCTATAGTTCCAAGGGATGTTACGGTTACGCAGTTTCCAAGGCCACATCGGAGACCTGCAAGAAATCCTTTCCACGGGAGTCCTCTGCTTTGGGAAGGTGCAGCGAAGAACGATTGTAAGGGTTTTGTGATGAGCCAATAAGTGGTAACACATCCAACGAGAAATGTTGCGAGCAGTACTCCAACCAGCGGTGCAATTGTCTCTTGCCCTTCAAGGACTGCAAGTAAATTTGGAACACCCCCAGAATTTTGGCCTTTAGAAAATATCCAGAATGTCGCATACATGAGATGGGGTGTGAACAGCAGCCCAATTGCTGTCAGGCACCCTCCGATGAGCGCAAGTGCCCGATGGACCCGCTGAAGTGAAGGTGTGCTCATAGCTGCTATTCTAATCGAGGATATCCAGAGCAGGCACTTAGGTTCCTGCTTCCTGCCGTGCAGGCTAGTCAAATTCGGCAAAGCCGTTATATCCGAGGAGCCAGCAAGTCGCCCAGTGACCGGAAGCCCAGTTTCAGTCCGTTGCACACTTCGACTTGCCGATCGAAGCGGTTCTTAGTCCGGATCATCTTGCGCAACGTCCCGAAGGCGACGCGTCCCCAGGCGGCGATGTGGAAGACGGACAGCGGATAGTCCGTGCCGAAGAGCAACCGTTCGT
>CAYHNM010000127.1:0-5242 GCA_964357985.1 uncultured Nitrospira sp.
AAATTCTCGTCGGCGGCCGATGGCAACCCTTGTTGCTGGGCGCCGGCGCCATCCTTTATGTGGGGTATACGGTGTATCTCTATGCCTTCTAAACGTTCATCCGATTCACGACCGTCATTGCCCCTGCTCGGCATCACCATGGGCGATCCCGCCGGGATCGGACCGGAGGTGATCGCCAAAGCGCTGGCGGGTCGAGAGATGCAGCACCTCTGTTTGCCGCTGGTCATCGGGTCTGTGCCGGTCATGGAGCGGACGGTCAAGAAGTTACGGCTCAAGCTGCATGTGGTGCCGGTGCACGGCCACGATCCGGTGCCGCTGAAGGGGAATACGGTGGCGGTGCTTGATCCGATGGAGAGGCCGCTGAAGAAATTTGCATTAGGCATCGCGGCGGCTGAAACCGGCGCGGCGTCCGTCGAGTTCATCAAGAAAGCCGTGCATCTGGCGGAAATCGGCTGCATCGACGGCATCGTCACGGCACCGATCAACAAAGAAGCCATCAATATGGCGGGCTGTCACTATCCGGGCCATACCGAACTGCTGGCCGATCTGACCCACGCCAAAGAGTCCGGCATGATGATCGTCGGCGGGCCACTTCGCATCATGTTCGTGACGACGCATGTTGCGATCAAGGATTTGTCCAAGCTCCTGACGCAGGCGAAGATTGAAAAGGCGATTCGGCTCGCCCATCAGGCGCTCACCAGGCTCTATGGCATCAAGAAGCACAGGATCGGAGTCGCCGCATTGAACCCCCATGCCGGTGAACATGGGCTCTTCGGCAATGAAGAGGCCCGGGTGATTCTCCCGGCCGCCCGCGCGGCGCAGGCCCAGGGAATTCTGGCCAGCGACCCGCAGCCGGCCGATACGCTGTTCGGCAAAGCAGTGAAGGGGCAGTATGACGGCATCGTGGCGATGTATCATGACCAGGGCTTGATTCCGTTGAAGCTCGTGGCGTTCGGGACCTGCGTGAACCTGACGGTCGGACTCCCGATCATCCGCACCTCCGTCGATCACGGCACGGCGTTCGATATTGTCGGGAAAGGCGTGGCTGATCCCGGCAGCCTGTTGGAAGCGATCAAGCTGGCCGCCAGGATTGCCCAGAGTCGTGCGACGGCGCGCGTGAAATAGGAAGGACACCACCGATATGTCGCAGGAAGTACCCAAGGGCCTCGCAGTGATTCAACAGCAGATCAAAGAATTGGACGCGCTGGCCAAGCAAACGCTCGAGGATTTGAACACGGTGGCGGGTGACGAGCGGGTAGCGAAGTGGAAAACCCGCACGGTCACGCTCATCACCGAGGCGGTGGGGCCGGCCGAGGGGCAGAAGTTTGCCGCGATTCACCCGGGCCCGTCGTTTACCAACGATCTGGTCGAAGAGTTCAACGACTTGATCGACGGCTATCGCACACCACTGACGACGCTTGCCAAGCAGTTGGCTGCCATCCCACGTCCCTCTCCCGGTGCGTGAGGCGTGGAACGTCCGGATTCTCCTGCTGATCCTCCCTCCGCGATCAAACGGCTCGGTCAGAACTTTCTCATCGATCCCAACATCGTGCGCAAAATTGTGGCGCTGGCGGAAATTTCCCCGAACGACCGGGTCCTCGAAATCGGCCCCGGCCGCGGTGTGCTGACCGAGGTGCTGTGCAAAACCGCCGGCCATGTCACGGCCGTTGAAATCGATCCACGGCTCTATGACTATCTCGCTGATCGGCAGGCGGAGTTTCCCAACCTGGCGCTCGTTCTGGATGACGCATTAGTCTATCCCGTGGAGAGTCTGCCGGTCGGGACCATCGTGGTCGCGAATCTGCCGTACTACATCTCGACGCCGTTGTTGTTCAGATTGCTGGATCAACGCGATCGATTCCCGCGCTTAGTTCTGATGCTCCAGAACGAAGTAGCCGACCGTTTGGTCGCCAAGCCCGGTAGTTCGGACTATGGCGTCTTGTCCGTCATGGCGCAGTACGCCGCCGAGATCACCAAAGCCTTCCGTGTCTCCGCCCAATGTTTCCGGCCCAGGCCGGATGTCGGGTCCGCCGTGGTGTTGCTGCGGACGAGGGAGCGACGGGAACTCAGCCCTGCAGAAGAGCCGAAGTTTGCAGCGCTCGTAAAGGCCGCCTTCGCCCACCGGCGCAAGACGCTGGTGAACTCGCTCAAGGACGAAGGCTATGATCAGGTGCGTATTGCCGGAGCGCTTGAACGGCTGACTCTCTCTCCTTCCGTCAGAGCAGAAGTGCTCTCGCTTGAGCAACTGATCCAGCTGACGCGCGGCATGCTTTCTCCGGCGTAAACGGGGGCGCCTGGATAGCGTCGGGGTTGGTCTTGCCTTGCGGTCGTTGTTTGAAACGATTTCACCCCTGTGTTAGCATCCGCGACATGGGTGCTACTACGTCGGCGAAGCGGGGAGAACCCCGTCGCGCCCCTGCTCCTCCTTCCCATATTCAGCGTGAAGTCATCGGCGTGATCTTGATCGCGCTGAGCTTGCTCACGCTGTTGAGTCTCTTGTCATTTGTGCCTGGTGAAGCCGAGACGGTGGCGTCCGGCGCTCCGGCAGCGGCCCCTCCACGCAATTTGATCGGTTCATTCGGGGCGGTACTCGCCGGGGGATTCTTTTTCCTGATCGGCGGGGCGGCGTACCTGTTTCCTCCCTTGCTCGGCAAACTCGGCTTGCGCTGTTTCTCTCAAAGTCCCGTCGGTGTCCGATTGCGCACGGCCCTCAGTTCGATTGCGGCGGTCTTCTTCCTGAGCGCCTTTCTGCATCTCGAAGCCACCGCAGTGCCTACGTTGAGCAGCGGTTTCGTCCATCGAGGGATGGCGGGTGGAGTATTCGGACAAGTCCTGGCGGATGGACTTCGGTCCTGGTTTGCCAGCACCGGCGCCCACATTGTCATACTGGCCAGTTTTTTAGTCTCACTCCTGTTCACGACACCGCTGTCGCTGACCGAGTTGGTTCAGGGCTTCCCGGAACGCTGGGCGGCCTGGAGGGAGAAGCTTGCGGCATTGATGCCGGAACCGGCGGTTGAACCGCCGGTAGAGTCGGGTAATCGACGGCAGCGAAGTCGGGCGGTGAAGGAACGTCCTGATCCCGAACCGGAACAAGCTTCGGCCGACGCAGCACTCATGGAGAGTGAATCGCCAGCGGTGACGGAATGGCCGGTGATTCAGCCGCCGATCGCGTCCTTTCCCACTCCTGCCGAAGCGAACGAATTGGATGTGGAAGTGGTTTCAGCGCAGGTCGATGCCGGGGATTATGAACTTCCCGATCCGGATGAGTTGCTCAGCGATCCGACCGGCCCGATTACACGCATGTCGGACGAGGAGTTGAAAGCGCAGTCAGATGTGCTCATGCGTGCTCTGGCGAGTTTTGGAATCATCGGCAAGGTGACGGAAGTGCGGCCAGGGCCGGTCGTGACGATGTATGAGTTTGAGCCGTCGCCGGGAACGAAGGTGGCGAGGATTGTCAATCTGGCCGACGATCTGGCGTTGGGACTCAAGGCCATCAGCTTGCGCATTGTCGCGCCGATCCCGGGAAAGTCGGTGGTCGGGATCGAAGTGCCGAACCTGGCTCGCGAGACGGTATCGATGAAAGAAGTGGTGATGAGCGAGACCTTCACGAAAGCCCGCTCGAAGCTTACGCTGGCGCTGGGAAAGGACATTTTCGGCGCTCCGGCGATCGCGGATCTTAAAACGATGCCGCATCTGCTGGTGGCCGGCGCCACCGGGGCCGGCAAGAGCGTCGGGCTCAATACGATGTTGCTGAGTATTCTGTTTTCCGCGCGGCCGAGCGAAGTCAAACTGCTATTGATCGATCCGAAAATGCTGGAGTTCTCGTCGTATGACGGCATCCCTCACTTGCTGCGGCCTGTCATCACCGATGCGAAGTCGGCGGCGCGCGGGCTGGGATGGGTGGTGGCCGAGATGGAACGGCGGTACAAGTTGCTGTCGGAAGCCGGCGTGCGGAATATCGACGCGTACAATCGCAAGGTGGCAGGATTGCATGAGGTGTTTGCGGAAGAGACGGCGGCGGCCAATCAGCCGGAATTACCGATGCAGTTCCTGACGGAAGAACAGCGTCTTGCTGCGGGTGAGTCGACGGATCCCGAGGTCGATCCAGGTCCTCGTGATCGTCCGACGCCGCCCGAGCCGCTGCCCTATATTGTTGTGATGATCGATGAGTTGGCCGATTTGATGATGGTGGCGCCGAAGGATGTCGAGGACAAGATCGCCCGTCTGGCGCAGATGGCCAGGGCGTCCGGCATCCATCTCGTGCTGGCGACGCAGCGGCCGTCGGTGGATGTGCTGACGGGCTTGATCAAGGCGAATTTCCCCGCCCGGATCGCCTTCCAGGTTTCATCGAAGACCGACTCGCGCACGATTCTTGACGCCAACGGCGCCGAAGCGTTGCTGGGCCGCGGCGACATGCTGTATCTGGCCTCAGGCACGGGCCGGCTGGCCCGGCTGCATGGATCGTTCGTCTCTGATGACGATGTGCGGCGCGTCGTGGACTTTGTGAAGAAGCAGGCACTGCCCAAATACGATCCTGAGCTGCAATCGTTGAAGCAGGAAGAAGCGGCGGAAGAGGAAGCGAAAGACGAAGTCTACGAGCAGGCGAAAGAGCTGGTGCTCTCGACCGGTCAGGCTTCTGCGTCGCTGATTCAGCGGCGGTTGCGCGTCGGCTATCCCCGCGCTGCCCGGATGATCGAACAAATGGAAGCGGATGGAATCGTCGGAGCGGCGGGACGTGACGGGCGCCGGGAAGTACTTGGTCGCCGTGGTCCGGTGGGAGCAACTGAAGCATGAGTGTATGGAAATCCCTGGTGTTCGTCGGGATTGCGGCTTGTGTGCCGGTCTGGCCTGTCTGGAGCGCCGATAGTGTGCCCGATGAGAAGGCGATGCAGGAAGTGCACGAGGTCGTGAGGCAGTTGCAGGCTCGTTATGAAAAAACCAAGGATCTTCAGGCAGACTTTACGCAAAAGACCAGAATAGCGGGATTTGAGCGGCCGGTGACGTCTTCAGGCAAGGTCTACATCAAGAAGCCTGGGCGGCTGCGGTGGGACTATCTCGATCCGGCTAATGAGCAGATTTACGTGAATCACGACGACGTCAAAGTGTATGTGCCGGAACATAAGCAGGTGCTCATCGGCAAGCTGACGCACATGGCAGCCTCGCAAGCTCCGTTGGAACTTCTTCAAGGCGCGGCGAAGCTGGAAGAGTCATTTGAGATTTCTCCGGCGACCGGGAAAGAGCG
>CAYHNM010000128.1:0-5218 GCA_964357985.1 uncultured Nitrospira sp.
TACCAAATGCAGATTATGGCCGGGCGAATCCTCGCGGTTGATATCTTCGACCGATCAGGGATTCGCATGTACTTCTTTGCGACGGCCGACGACGATCATATTTGCGAGGTCTGTTCGGAGGCGAATGGACGGGTGTTTTCCTCGTCTCAAGTTGCGAAGCGGTCATTTACTCCGCTTGGCGGAAAGTGTAAGCGCGCGGTTCCCTGTGCCAGCGTGCTCGTTGGACTGTACGGGGGGTGGCTCGAGGCTAGAGGGGTGTTGGAGCGCTTGCGGGCGAATCTCAGAAGCGGGAAAAGCGTCCAACTCTCGCCCGAAGAATTGCGAGCCATGGTGAATGGACAGTGGGAACGCAGCATCAGCGCGGATACGGACCGCCTGGGGATCCACATCATTGAAGCGATGTGTTATGAAAAAATAAATCCGGATGTTGCGATATCGGGCTATCGCTTTGTCGTCGACCAGGCCAAAGAAATTCGACATCTGATGTTATTGGTGCCGGCCTATCTTCGACTCACCCAGTTGTTGATCAGAGCGGGGGAAGGAGCTGAAGCCCTTGAACTGGTCGAGCGGTTTGAAACGCGCTTCCCGACCAACAGACGGGGGCCGCATTTTCCTTCCGATGAGCAGCGCGAGATGATGCGGACCAAGAAGACGCAACTGCTGAAAGGCCTGCCGCTGATGGTTCCTGCCTGAAACGTCAATCTGCGCAGTCCCGACCCTGTCGCAGGTAACGAAAGGCTATCCTCCGTTCGAGCGGCGAGAATCCGCTAGTAGTTTGATTCGAGACTGGATGGAGTCTTGTTGAGGACGGTGGCCGTGGCGCGCGACAGGGCCGCGTCATGGCGGTGATCCAGACCATAGACTCTGAACTGAATCAGCCGGGTCGGAAGTAAATCGAGAAATTCTTCCAGCGGTTCGGTTGAGATCTGCCTGGTCCCAGGGTCGTAGACATAGAGTGGATTCCCGCGGCGATCTTTCGGGTCAGGCCGAGGGTCGAGCGGGGCCATGTCGACGCGGAATTCCAAATTTCTCAGCTCCTTGGGGAGTTCTTTCGAAATCTGTATCGCGAACTGCTCGTGACTCGGGAATGCCATCCCCCGCTCCTGCCCCTTTTCTTTCAACGCCGTGCTATAGGCCATCTTCCACTTCACGTCTCGATCCAGGATATGGGCCCACTCCTGGCCGAGGTGGCGCCGCGCCTTCTGGCGTGAGGTTGTCCACTGGCGGACTTCCTCTAAGAGTGACCAGTCGGTGAGTCTCAGATAGTCTTCCATTTTTTTGCGGGGATCATTTGGGAAGAGCAATTTCATGGTGTCCCCGAAAATATCCCGCAGATGGATGTCGATGGCTCTCGTCGTGCGGTGAAAATACACGTTGGAGTAGAGGTACATCCTGGTGTTCAGGAACATTTGCAAGGCCGGAAGTCCGGTCTTGTGGATGGTGAATCCTTTGTCGGTGATGATGGTGTAGTGGATCAGGCGGGTTAGATCGACGGGGCCCACGGCCACGCCGCACATGTACGAGTCACGGAGGACATAGTCCAGGTTGTCGCCGGTATAGCTGCCTGAAATGACCGGTTGCAGCATGTCGAGCCAGCGCGGGATTTTGGAATTGTCCTTTCCCTTTTCTTTCAGAATCAGATGGGCGATCT
Organism: uncultured Nitrospira sp.; assembly: GCA_964357985.1. Taxonomy (GTDB): domain Bacteria; phylum Nitrospirota; class Nitrospiria; order Nitrospirales; family Nitrospiraceae; genus Nitrospira_D. The sequence goes on from CAYHNM010000128.1 coordinate 1,652, forward strand.
GATCAGGATTCAGTTCCTCGCCTTTGTCGAAGGGGCCCGACGGGCTGCGCCGGATTTTCCGGATGATGGAGCCGAGATGGTCACGGATAATGATCTGACCCAGTTTTTCGTGAGTGAGGTGAAAGCCGTGGAGATAGTTGTCGTCGAAGAAGTGGCAAAAGGGGCCGTGACCGATGTCATGGACCAGTGCGGTCACCCGCAGGAGTTCTTCGACATAGTTGGCCGACGGGACGTCCTTTACGACTTTCTTGAGATAGGGGTACAGATGTCGGGCAAACCGTCCGGCAACATGCATCGTGCCGAGAGAATGGACGAAACGGGTATGTTCTGCCGAGGGATAGACCCAGCGGGCACTCTGGAGCTGATAAATATAGCGGAGCCGCTGGACCCAGGGCGAATCGATCAGATCCTTTTCCGTGCGTTCATGCGGATCGGGATTCGCGTAGGGGACGGTGAACGACACATATTTGTGGATCGGATCGGCGATGAGGGCGGAGCCGTCATAGGGGGCATTGAGGGGTTCGTCAACCTGTTGCATAACAGAACTGCATCTTAGCCCAGCTGATCATGGGGCGGCAATGGTGCGTGATCCGATGTGGAAGGTGAACGACGATATTTTGAAATGAAATAGCACGCGGCCGGGTAGGCAAGGAGGGATCCGATAAGGCTGAGGACGATGCCTCCCAGGGCGAATGGCGCAGCATAAGGCAGTACTTGTTGATAGAGACCTGCAAAGCTGAGATCGTGCCAGTCGAATGCCGGCGTATCGGTTCTCCCGATCAGCAGTGCGCCGCTCCAGTAGGTTAGGCCGAGAATGGGGACGATCGTCCAGGGATTATTGATCAGCGCCCCGGTTAGAAGTGCCACAAAATTGAGCCTGAATAACCAGGTGAACAAGCCGACGAGAATCATGTGAAAACCGTAGGCGGGGCAGAAAGCAACAAACACACCAAGTGCAAAGGCAAAGGCTGTACGCTGAGGTGACTCCTGAAGATGCAGGACCTGGCGAAGGAGTGTGCGGAAGGAATTGCGGTCAGCCACTGTGTCTCATTCGTTAGGTGAAATGGCGATAGCTGGTGATAGGTATTGGCGTCCTGGTGCCATTGGAAGCAAGAGACTGCAGGCCGAATCGGCGGGGACGGATCGTGCCGATTCTGGTGACCAGGAATCGTTTGGCCCGGGCCTGACGCTCAAGCTTCTGTTCGTCGTCTGCCGCAACGGTAAAAAGAAGTTCGTAGTCCTCTCCGCCGGCCAGCGCGAGCGCGCTGGGATCCATATTCAGATTGTCGGCATAGGCCTGGCAAGCCGGTGAAATGGGGAGGTGTGGAAGCTCAATCTCTGCCCCTACCCGGCTGGCTTCGCACACGTGCCGGAGATCACCGGAGAGTCCATCGGATAGATCGATGGCAGCCGTCGCTAACTGTGCCTGATTGAGCCAGAGGCCTTCGCGTACGCGGGCGGTCGGGTGCCGATGCCGGGTGATCAGAAAATCCCGGTCGATTTTCGTCAGCCGTGTCCCTCGGCGCGGCGCGCGACGGTATGTGAGGAGTTGAAGCCCTGCGAGAGAATCTCCGAGCGTGCCGGTAACGTAGATGCCGTCTCCGACTCGTGCGCCTTTTCGGAAGAGTGCGTGGCCTCGTGCTGTAGTGCCAAGCAAGGTAATGCTCAGGAAAAGCCCCTGGCGCGAGGCTGATGTGTCGCCACCTATCAGATGCACATGGTGCTGACCGCATGCCGACATGAGTCCCCGATACAATGCGTGGATCTCGGTTGCGCGGATTGCAGCGGGAATGGCGATTGAAATTAGGAGAAAACGCGGGGTGGCGCCCATAGCCGCGACATCGCTCAGATTGGCCATGGCTGCCCGGTAGCCGACTGACGCCGGCGAGGCGGTGCGCAGATCGAAATGGATGCCTTCGGTCAGGAGGTCGGTGGTGAGGACGGCCCAGTCGCCGGCGGGGATCGAGACAACCGCGGCATCGTCACCGATGCCCTTCCGAATCAACGGGCTGCGCCGCTCATGCCGGCGTTGGAGTTGCCGGATGAGCGGAAATTCCTGGATGGGCTGCGTGGCCTTCCGGCGGGCCATAGGTGCCAACGTTATGGCCGGAGGTGAGCAGGCAAGGCCATGATGGTGGCCCGTGCGGCTCCGCTGCCGGCGGTTCTTCGGCTCTTCTGTATCCGCGAGGGTTTGTTCCGTGCGGCTGCCGAAGGTGTGGAGCTTTTCTTGGGCGCCGGCGCCGATTTCGGTTTTCGGCGCAGAGCTACCTTCATGACATCGTCCATGGTGTCGGCAAAGTGCAGCTGGATGCCCTTTAAGATGTGCTTGGGGATTTCTTCCAGGTCTTTCTTGTTCCGTCGCGGGAGGATCACGGTCGTGAGCATGGCCCGCTTGGCCGCGAGAATCTTTTCTTTGAGTCCCCCGATGGCCATGACGCGGCCGCGCAAGGTAATTTCACCAGTCATCGCAAGATCTCGCCTGACGGGAATGCCCGACAGCGCCGAGGCAATCGCCGTGGCCATCGTAATGCCGGCCGAAGGACCGTCTTTGGGGATGGCTCCGGCAGGCACATGGATGTGGAGATCCTGCTTGCTGAACATATCCGGATTGAGATTCAGTGTTTTTTCCCGTGACCGCACATAGCTGAGGGCGGCCTGGGCGGATTCCTTCATGACGTCTCCGAGATGCCCGGTGAGCGTCAGATGGCCCTTCCCCTTCATGGCCGTGGCCTCGATGTAGAGCACATCGCCGCCCGACTCGGTCCAGGCCAATCCGGTGGCGACGCCGATTTCATCTTTTTCGAGTTCAGCCTCCGGCACATATTTGGGAACGCCCAAGTACTTGTGCAAGTTTGCCGGGTTTACGGGGAAGCCCTGCCCTTTCCCCTCGGCGACTTTCTTGGCGACCTTCCGCATGACATTGGCGATTTCACGTTCCAGATTTCGCACACCGGCTTCACGCGTATAGTTGGTGATGATCTGGCGCAGCGCGGTGTCGCTCACCTTCACATGCTTGGTGGTGATGCCGTGTTCGGTCAGTTGGCGGGGAATCAAATAGGTTTGCGCGATGCCCAGCTTTTCTTCCTCGGTATATCCGGGGATTTCGATGACTTCCATCCGGTCTCGGAGGGCCGGAAGAATCGGATCGATCAAGTTGGCCGTCGTGATGAACATGACTTCGGTCAAATCAAATGGTACCCCGAGATAGTGGTCGGTAAACGCATTATTTTGTTCAGGGTCCAGGACCTCGAGTAGCGCCGCAGAAGGGTCTCCGCGAAAGTCCATGCCGACTTTGTCGACTTCGTCGAGCATGAAGACTGGGTTAGCCGTGCCGGCTTGCTTCATCCCCTGGATCAGGCGGCCGGGGAGCGCGCCGACATAGGTGCGGCGATGGCCCCGGATTTCTGCTTCATCGCGCACCCCACCGAGGCTGATGCGGACGAACTCTCGTCCCAGGGCTTTGGCGATGGATTTCCCCAGCGATGTTTTTCCGACACCCGGAGGGCCGACGAAGCAGAGAATCGGGCCCTTCATCTTCTCTTTGAGCTTCCGGACGGCCAGGTATTC
>CAYHNM010000129.1:0-5217 GCA_964357985.1 uncultured Nitrospira sp.
AGAAGATGGGGTTTGCGCTCCAGAAGCTGGCGCAGGAAGACCCGTCGTTCAGGGTCCGTACCGATGAAGAGACGGCGCAGACGATTATTGCCGGCATGGGCGAGTTGCATCTCGAGATTATCGTCGATCGTATGCTCCGTGAGTTCAAGGTTGAAGCCAATGTTGGTAAGCCTGAAGTCGCCTTCCGTGAAACGATCCGTCGGTCGGCTGAGGCTGAGTCGAAGTATGTCAAGCAGACCGGTGGCCGTGGACAGTATGGCCATGTGGTTCTCACGGTTGAACCGTCTGAGTCTGGTAAAGGCTTTGAATTCGTCAATAAGATCGTCGGTGGTGTGATTCCGAGAGAATTTATTCCGGCTGTTGAAAAAGGTGTCAAGGAACGCCTGGATGCTGGGGTAATTGCGGGATATCCATTGCGCGACATTCGCGTGACACTCACATACGGCTCCTATCACGACGTTGACTCCAATGAAATGGCATTCAAGATCGCCGGATCCATGGCGTTTGCTGATGCCTGTAAGCGAGCTGATCCGGTATTGCTTGAACCGATCATGAAGGTTGAAGTGCTCGTGCCTCAGGATTTCATGGGCGATGTCATCGGTAACCTGAATGGCCGGCGTGGAAAAGTTCAGGGCATGAAGGTTCGGGCCGGTGCCCAGGCTATTGAGGCAACGGTGCCGCTCAGTGAAATGTTCGGGTATGCCACGGATCTTCGGTCGCGCACTCAGGGCCGTGCGACGTACAGCATGGAGTTTGATCGCTATGATCAGGTCCCTCGGCAAATTGCGGATGGGATCATCGCGAAATATCGTGGCGAATAATCATAGAGTCTAGTTGGTGTAGAGGGAGGGAGTAGGTTATGGCGAAGGCGAAATTTGAGCGGAAGAAGCCGCATGTGAACATCGGGACGATCGGGCACGTGGACCACGGGAAGACCACGTTGACCGCCGCCTTGACCAAGGTGTGCGCCGATCGCGGGCTGGCGAAGTTCATTCCGTACGACGAAGTGGCGAAGGCGAGCGAGAGTCAGGGGCGGCGCGATGCCACCAAGATCATGACCATCGCCATCAGTCACGTCGAGTACGAGACCGACAACCGGCACTATGCGCACGTCGACTGTCCCGGCCACGCCGATTATGTCAAGAACATGATCACCGGCGCCGCCCAGATGGATGGCGCGATCCTCGTGGTGAGCGCGGCCGACGGCCCCATGCCGCAGACGCGGGAGCACATCCTGTTGGCCCGCCAGGTCGGCGTGCCCTACATCGTCGTGTTCCTGAATAAGGCCGACAAGGTCGACGACAAGGAACTCTTGGAATTGGTCGAGCTCGAAGTGCGGGAGCTGCTGACGAAGTACGGCTTCCCGGGCGACCAGACCCCGATCATTCACGGCAGCGCCTTGAAGGCGATGGAAGCGGACCCGGGCGAATTGGGCGTGCCCTCCATCATGAAGCTGTTGGCCGCGGTCGATAGCTACATTCCGACCCCGCAGCGGCCGATCGATAAGGCGTTCCTGATGCCGATCGAAGACGTGTTCACCATCAGCGGCCGCGGCACGGTCGTCACGGGGCGGGCGGAGCGCGGCATCGTGAAGGTGGGCGACGAAATCGAAATCGTGGGGTTGCGGCCGACGCAGACCACCATCGTGACCGGCGTGGAAATGTTCCGCAAGGTGCTGGATGAAGGCCAGGCGGGCGACAACATCGGCGTGCTGTTGCGCGGCACGAAGAAGGAAGATGTGGAGCGCGGCATGGTGTTGTGTAAGGCGAAGAGCATTACGCCGCACACCAAGTTCAAGGCCGAGATCTATGTGTTGACGAAGGAAGAAGGTGGCCGGCATACCCCGTTCTTCAACGGGTATCGCCCGCAGTTCTACTTCCGGACGACGGACGTGACGGGGATTGTCTCGCTCAACCCGGGCGTGGAAATGGTCATGCCGGGGGATAACGTGAGTGTGACGGGGGAATTGATCAGCCCGATCGCCATGGAGCAGGGGCTCCGGTTTGCGGTTCGCGAGGGCGGCAAGACGGTCGGCTCCGGCGTGGTCACCGAAATTCTGGCGTAGAGCAGTTTTTTTAGCCGATAGAATGGGGAGTTGAGCGTGAAGGTTGATCAAAGAATCAGGATCCGGTTGCGCGGATTTGACTACCGTGTGCTCGATCAATCAGTGGCGGAAATCGTCGAGACGGTCAGGCGTAGTGGGGCGAAAGTTGTCGGCCCTATTCCTTTGCCGACCAAGATCGAGAAATTTACCGTGCAGCGATCGACGCACGTTGACAAGAAGTCCCGCGAGCAGTTTGAGATGCGGACACATAAACGGCTTCTCGATATCATGCAGCCTACTCCTGAGACGATGGATTCACTCATGAAGCTGAATCTTGCGGCTGGAGTGGACGTCGAAATCAAGTTGTGACATCGGGTTTGATTGAAGGGTTGAACGAGATGACAAACGGGTTGCTGGGGAAAAAATTGGGGATGACGCAGGTGTTTGACGAGACCCGTCTGACGCCTGTCACGGTGATTGAGGCTGGCCCATGCCGCGTCGTCACGATCAAGACCAAAGAGCGCGATGGCTATGAAGCGGTGCAGCTTTCGTACGGGGAAGTTAAGGAGCGAAAGCTTTCCAAGGCAGAGTTGGGGCACTTGAAAAAGCAGCAAGCGCCGGCCAGCCGAGTGCTTCGTGAGTTTGAGAAAGTTGGAGATGTTACGGTCGGAGACTCTGTCACCGTCGGCATGTTTAAAAAAGGTGACTGGGTTGATGTCGTGGGCGTCTCTAAGGGGAAGGGGTTTCAGGGAGTTGTGAAGCGTCATCATTACGCTGGCGGACCTGAGTCTCATGGTTCGATGTTCCATCGGGCGCCGGGTTCGATTGGTGCCAGTTCGTATCCATCCCGTGTCTGGAAGGGCAAGACCCTCCCTGGACACATGGGTGCTGAGCGTGTCACGGTCCAAAGGCTGAAAGTTGTGGACTCAAGGCCTGAAGAGAATTTGCTTTTCGTTCGCGGTGCCATTCCCGGTGCGACGAATGGTCTTATTGTCGTCAGAAAGTCGAAGAAGGGTTAGGACATGCCCACGGTCGATGTCGTAGATTTGCATAGCAAGAAAGTCGGGACGGTTGACTTACCGCAGGCGGTATTCGGGTGTGAGCCTCGCGCATCCTTGGTTCACGAAGCTGTCGTCATGCAGCGTGCCTGTGAGCGTCAGGGAACGGCGTCGACGTTGCGCCGCGGTGAAGTCAGTGGATCCGGAAAGAAGCCATGGAAGCAGAAGCATACGGGCCGGGCCCGCGCCGGGTCGGTGCGTTCCCCTGTATGGCGGCACGGCGGGAGTGTGTTTGGTCCGAAGCCGCGCAGCTACGCCTACACGATGCCGAAAAAGAAGTATCGCGCCGCGTTGCAAAGCGCATTGTCGGCTAAGTTGATCGATGGAAAAGTCATTGTTGTTTCGGATTTCGCTCTTGAGCAGCCGAAGACAAAGTTGTTGGCGAAGGCATTGGATCAATTTGGATTGGGAGAGACTGCCTTGTTGGTGGCGGCCGATACGCAAGTTGCCATGCTTCAAGCGGCTCGTAATCTGTCCTCCGTTAAAGTGGTCAGTGCTGATCAGTTGAATGTCTATGATGTTGTTCGAGCCGGTGTGGTGGTGATTCACGAGCGGGAGCTTGCCCGTGTGACAGAGGTGTGGTCATGAAGCTCGATATGCATGCCGTACTCGTTCAGCCGTTATTGACCGAAAAGCTGACGTCGATCCGTGAGACGACTAATACGGTTGGATTTATTGTTCATCCTGATGCGAACCGTGTGCAGATCAAGCAGGCTGTCGAGACTTTGTTGAAGGTCAAGGTGGCGCGAGTGAATGTTATGAATGTCTTGGGGAAGGTCAAGCGGCTTGGGCGTTTCTCAGGCAAGCGATCTGATTGGAAAAAGGCATTCGTGACATTGAAAAAAGGCGAAAAGCTTGAAATGTACGAGAGTGCATAGGGTTGAGGGAAGGTAGGACTTCGTTATGGGATTGAAATCGTATAAGCCAACGTCGGCCGGGCGTCGCGGAATGACCGCCGTCACGACGGAAGAGCTGACAAGGAAGAAGCCTGAAAAATCACTCACGTCCTTCCATCTTCGAACTGGTGGGCGCAATACCGATGGCCGCACGACCGTTCGTTTTCGTGGGGGTGGTCACAAGCGGTTGTATCGGAAGATCGATTTTAAGCGTGATAAAGTCGGGATTCCTGCGAAGGTCGTCTCGATTGAATATGATCCGAATCGGTCTGCTCGTATCGCATTGCTGGCTTATGTGGACGGAGAGAAGCGGTATATTCTGGCTCCCGTTGGTTTGACGGTTGGTTTGACGGTGCAATCTGGGGTCAATTCAGAGGTTCGCCCTGGGAACGCGCTTCCACTTTCAAGCATGCCATTGGGAACGACGATTCATAATATCGAATTAAAGGTTGGTAAGGGTGGCCAGCTGATTCGAAGTGCAGGTGGATCTGCGCAGGTCATGGGGCGCGATGGCGACTATGTTCAGATTCGTCTGAAGTCCGGAGAAATGCGGAAGGTCTTATCGGCCTGTATGGCGACGGTCGGTCAGGTCGGCAATGTTGATCACGAAAACGTGAGCGTCGGTAAGGCTGGCCGGACTCGATGGAAGGGGAAGCGTCCCCATGTTCGTGGTGTTGTCATGAACCCGGTTGATCATCCTCATGGTGGAGGAGAGGGTAAGTCTGGTCAGGGTAATCCTCACCCTGTGTCTCCATGGGGCCAGCCGACCAAGGGCTATAAGACGAGACAGAATAAGAAGACGGATAAGTTCATTATCGCGCGACGTAAGTCAGGGGTACGCAATGGCTAGATCAATTAGTAAGGGCGCTTTCGTCGATGATCATTTGCTGAAGAAAGTCGAGCATATGAATGAGACGAAGGATCGAAAGATTATCAAGACCTGGTCGCGCCGTTCGACGGTGATTCCCGATATGATCGGGCACACGCTTGCGGTGCACAACGGGAAGAAGTTTATCCCGGTCTTTGTGACGGAAAATATGGTTGGTCACAAACTCGGTGAGTTCGCTCCGACTCGGTTTTTTAAGGGACACGGTCAGGCGAAGACTGAAAAGGCTGTTGCGCTCAAGTAGTCTGTCGGTCTGGTCGGCAGTCCGCTCGGCGAATGGGTAAAGGATAAGGATATGACTGAAGCACGTGCGATTCTCAGATTTGTTCGGGT
>CAYHNM010000130.1:0-5192 GCA_964357985.1 uncultured Nitrospira sp.
CTTCCGCCTTGACCTGCCGCTGCCAGTCGGTGACTTCTTCCGGCCGCTCGTCGATCAACAAAACGATCAACGTGACTTCCTTATGATTCTTGAGGATGGCCCGTGCAAGGGCTTGGAGCAACATGGTCTTACCGGTTCGGGGAGCGGCCACGATCAGTCCGCGCTGCCCCTTCCCGATTGGAGTCGTCAAGTCCATGACGCGGGTGCAGTACTCTTCGCGGTCGAATTCAAGATTGAGCCGTTCTTCAGGGTAGAGGGGCGTCAGGTTGTCAAAGAGGATCTTATCCCGTGAGACTTCCGGGTCTTCGTAGTTGACCTTCTCGACTTTGAGCAGGGCAAAGTAGCGCTCGCTCTCCTTCGGGGGCCTGATCTGCCCTGAGACAGTGTCACCGGTACGCAGGTTAAACCGGCGAATTTGTGACGGCGAAATATAGATATCGTCGGGGCCCGGGAGGTAGTTGGAGTCCGGAGCGCGCAAAAAGCCAAACCCATCGGGAAGGGTTTCCAGCACACCTTCGCCGTAAACGACGCCGTTCTTTTCTGTCTGGCCTTGGAGAATAGCGAAGATCAGTTCCTGCTTTCGCAGGTTGGCCGAGCCTTCGATCTTGAGGTCACGCGCCACCTCGTTCAGATCGGCGATGGATTTCTGCTTCAACTCCGCCAAATACATGACCTCTCCCTTAGCAGCTTGCATAGCACTCCTATCGAGCCATCGGCTCTGTTGTCATGAACAAGAACTCACTCGATTGATTGGCCATTCGTCGGAACAGATGTGTGTTTGTGTTTGAATCAGCGATATCGTAATTTTGGAGAGGATGATTCGTACGATGCCTTGGCTACGCACGTTTCTTAGTTATGAAGATTCAGCCCCGAGTCTCCGAAACGTCTGAGAAATTGACCGTGATCAATGGATGTTATTGGCGTTCGCCTTCTACTTCGATACTGACCAACTCAGTGTGGTTTCGATTCGAGAAAGATTCCGGAGGTTGAAATTACGTGGAGAGCGATTCGCATCAAATGTGAATGCTGTAGCGGATGATACGCATGGCTCTCTCCATTGTCAACAGAACAAAACATTTTTCTCCCTCTTCCGGCGTCTCCCCCAAAGCACCCCGCCCCCTCCCATTGAATCGTGAAAAGGGCTGTGATACACAGCCTTAAGGAGTACCGACCACCATGGCTGATGATCGAGATGAAGACGGTCCGGAACGAGTATTTACGCTATTTGAAGCGAATCAACTCATTCCGCAGCTCCAGACTCACCTGGAGACCGTCAAACAATTCAAGTCCGTCCTCGTCCAGACTCGCGACGAGGTCCGAAAGGCCTCAGAACAAGCGCTCTATGGGGGCGGAACTCCTGTGGGAACCCAATACGTAGTCAGCCTGCAAACGATTAGTTCCAACCTTCACGCCATCCATGAATTGGGCGTCCACGTGAAAGATATCGATCTAGGCCTGTGCGACTTTCCTCACGCCCGTGATGGGCGAATAGTCTATCTCTGCTGGAAGCTTGGAGAAACCGAAGTCCGTTGGTGGCATGAAGTGACACACGGCTACAAAGACCGGTGCCCCCTTGAAGGCCCTGCCTAGGCCCCGTTCATACCCAAATTAGTGAACTAGACCTACTCGGAAGGAACGATCTACGATGAAATTTGTGATTCTTGGTTACGACGGCCCCGAAGGAGAAGCGAAACGGAAAATCCATCGCCCAGCCCATCTCGCCAATCTTGAGCCATTAGCGCAACAAGGCCGTGTCGTTCTTGCCGGTCCGCTCACAGACAAGGCCGGCAGTTTGATGGTACTGGAGTTCGAATCGCAGGCTGAGGCCGAGCAATTCGCCACCCAGGATCCCTATATGGTGAATGGCGTCTTTGAGCGGATTGAAATTCACCCATTCATGCAAGTATTACCTAAATAAGTTCGGCACTTCCATACTTCTCAATATTTCACAACCATTCTTCCTTGCTCCCACTAAAATCCAAGTAGCAGCCCATACCTTGGATGCATTGTCCGGCCAGACATCGCGCGGTATAGTTGCACTATGAATCGCGCGACTTTGCTGCCGCTCACACGTATCACCCTATCACTATCCATTCTCTTTCTCGTTGCCTCTAGTGCCACCGCAACCGAAACTTCGGTTGTGGTCGAAAGTCAATATGTCATGGCTGACGGCGACACGTTGGCTATGGCGGAAGACAAGGTCCTGCAACGTGCCCAGCGCAAAGCTGTTGAGGAGGCCGGTATCTATCTCGAGTCAACTTTTCACGATTACGAATCGGTTCGTAACGGAAAGAGCACGCAAGTCAGTTCCCTAGAGATTCGAACGCTCGCTGCGGCCATTACCAGGACGGACGTGCTGGAATCTCGACGCAGCTTTGAGCATGATCGACCGGTTTTCACCATTCGCATTCGAGCCGTTGTGAATGTGGATCATCTCCAAGAGGCTGTTCGTCGATGGCGATCCGAAGAACAATTAGCCGCACATTTTAGACAATTACAAAAGGAAAACGCCGAACTCAAAGCACAGCTCCGCGAGACACATACGCAGCCCTCAGGCGTGCGCACACTTGCAATCGAGCCACCAGGACGCACGGGACCACAGGGACAGGCACGCCATCTCCTGGAGACGGCCCTCCACTCACACAACCTTCGCCAGAAAATCGACCTGACGTCACAAGCCGCAACGCTGGATCCTCAGTTCGTAGATCCATTGATTGTCAGGGGACAGACCTATCTAAAGATGGTTTCTCTGGCCTATTCCAACAAGTCTCGCCCAAGCGAATACTCTGAGTACATCGACTATGCCCGAATGGATTTTGACCGCGCCCTCCTTTTGGACGCAAGAAATCCATGGACACTCCTCGGACAAGGGGATGTAAGTACGTGGTTGAATCAGCCGGAAGTGGCCGAAAGCGCGTATACGCAGGCCTTGGAAATCGATCCGTTTTTTGACATCGCCCGCCAGCGGCTCATTCGCGTTACGACCACCCAGGCCCGTAAACTGGTATCGGCTAAACAATGGGGTCCTGCGATGACGACCCTCAATCGGATGCTCAACTCATCGGTCTCTGAGAGCTGGATCCCTTCTCAAAAAGAAGCCTATCTCCTCCGAGGGGAACTCCATCAAAAGCTGAATCAATCTGCGCAAGCTATTGATGATTTGAGTATCGTCATCGACATAGACCCTACCCACGTCCAGGCTCTTTTGATACGAGGCAAACTCTACCAGGAACAACTCCAGGGCCGTCTCGCCAAAGAGGACTTTGAGCAGGCCTGTATTCTCGGCGCTCCAGCCGCCTGTGAGCAGCTCCCCTGACGTATCAATAGAACACGAGAACACGGATAACCAATACATTTTGACGAGGGGCCATTCAGATCAGAATCGGCCATATCGTGTTTGACAAGGAAAAAGTCGGCCCCCTATAATGTCGGCCAATTTGGAGTCAGAATCACACGTCCGAGCACACAGTTGGTAGTCCCTAAAGGCCTAATCTAACTCTGCCTTTATAGCCCAAAAGCTCCGGGAGGTGGGCCTTCTGTGAGGTTGCAGAAGGTGTGGGGAAAAGCTTAGAGTGTTGGCAGGATTCAAGAGTCAGAACTGAGTCGTTGCTGAGGACCTTCACCCTTTTGCCCGGAGAGTAAGGCGTAATGAGTCAATACCGCGTGCTTCCAGGACCAGAACATTTTCTGCCCCCCGCTGCCGCCAGTATGGGCATTCGGTTACCGAACCCGGGCGAAGCCCACATCAACGGCGTCATTGTCTCCGAAGAAAAGGCCTATGAAGAAGCTGCCAAGCAATTCTTGATGGCCAAAGTGCCGACCCTCTTCCCTGGTCCCTTGGTGCTCTGGGCTTGGAATGAAAAGGCTGCCAAGAAGGCCACGGCAATCCGCCATCTGTACAATACCCTGAAGGAATGTGTGCAGCCAGGCCAAAAGCCCATGCTGATTCCCATGCCTGATTATCGCCCCAAGTACCCCAAGATCAATCCTGAAGTTGAAATCAATCCCAACCATCCGAATCTGACAATCTGGCACAACAAGATTGATTGCTGCATGTTCATCGGTGTGCATTGCCACCAGGCGAACCTGTCGCTCAAGATTATTCGGGGTGGGACCTCATGCTACACGATTGCGATGTGTGCTCAGGCCGGCCATGAAGACGCGATGCTCTCATTCCGTGATGCATCCGTCGAAAAAATCATGACGCTGGCAGACTGGGTGAGAAAGTTGAAAGGGACAGTCCAACCACGGCTGACGTCAGCCAAGAGCGGGGCGTCAAACTAAACCGTTTGAAACTCCCTGTGCAGTGAAAGGAGGCGAGGTCCATGGCAGATAATAAATCCCTCATCGGGACAAAGAATAAAAAGGGGCAGACCTTTACCGATACCTGGACAATGATGAACGACGCCCCGCGTACCCCGTCGTTCTATACAGGTAGCGAAGTCATTAAGGAAGCATTGCGGCGCGCCAGTTGCGACGTCATGATTGCCTATCCGATCACCCCGCAGAGCGAAGCAGCGGCTTTGATCGGCGAATTGTTCGCTGAAGGCTATATCGGTGACTACTTCCGCGGCGAAAGCGAATTTGCCGTCATGTCCCAGTGTGCTGGCGCCGCATTCGGTGGCGCTCGCGTCTTTACGACGACCGCAGGCCCCGGCACGATGCGCGCCATGGAAAACTTCCCCATGTGGTCCGGTGCGCGGTTGCCGATTCAGATGATTGTCACATGCCGCGGCATCAACTCGCCGCTCTCCATTCAACCAGACACACTCGAAATCGCCTATCTCCTGAATACCGGGATGCTTGTCTGGCATGCAGAAACCGCGCAGGACTTCTTCGACTGGATTCTCAAAGGCTACATGGTATCGGAAGAGCCGGACGTGCACTTGCCCCTCGCGCTCTGCTGCGACGGATTTTTTGTCACGCACACGAAGGACGTCGTAAATCTGACGCCGGCCGACATGTGCTTACCGCCCTACGACCCGTACCGCTCACCCGTCCCCTGCATGGACATGGAATGCCCGCCGGTCCGGATGATGCGCGATCCTTTCATCATGAAAAGCAATTACATCAGCTACGCCACCCATGCCAGCTGGCAGCAGGAAATCTGGGCGGCGGTTGAACGCTCAAGAAAACACACCATCAAGTGGATCAATGGATTGGTCGATACCGAGAATACCGATGCCGAGATC
>CAYHNM010000131.1:0-5186 GCA_964357985.1 uncultured Nitrospira sp.
GAGGAGCCCGTGTACTTTTGGTAAACGAGTCGTAATCTTCAAACTGCAAGTTCATATGATGACGATTTGGGTCAATTGGCACACGCTGGCCGTTCACAACGACGCTCGAAATCCCACACACAATGCTCCGCAGCCTGAGCGCAAGATCAGGCGTAGGGCAAACCCAGATCACGCGAGAGAATTCTGCACGTTTGATGGCCTGCAGATAGCCGGAGAGAATCGCCTGATACCGTTTCACGGTTTTGATCGTGCGCTCACATTCGAGGGCGACCTTCACACCTGCCGGATCATTCGCAATCGCGTCGGGGCGATTCAGCCCCTTTCCAATCACCCCAAGAGTTTGGCCATTTCGCCAATCGGTCCAGCCAATCGATTCTGCCGCGATCCGTAAACGCTGAATGTCGAGACTGTGGCGGAGAGTGAACTCTGAGACCTTAGAGGGCTCAAAATAGTGCCTTCTTGCGGTCTCAGACGCGGGATTGAAAGCTAGTGCCTGACCATGCGCGGTGATTCCCCAGATAAGAATTTTTCCACCCACCGCAACGTACTCATGGCAACGTACGATCTCCTCTGCATGAAATTGACGGAGTGATTTCCAAACCGCTTGGCGAGAATGCAGACGAAGCACTTGCCCAAGAATGTCTGGAGTACTCCATATTTCTTCACGCAAGAAACGCAGCAGTCGTTGTCGCTTTTCAAACTGTCGCGCCTCCCGTTCCGAAGCGGGTAATAAACAAGCAAGCTTGTTCATTAAATCGCCTCCTGAAATTTGATTAATCGGTGCGGGGCAGGAATGGGTCTAGGGGAATCAAGGACAGGCAGGTAGCCGACTCTAATTTTGACTGGCACGCCAACCCCAACCAGAATCGCATGCAGTGGCGCTAAGGACAGGAACACATTCGCGTCGAACAACGCACTCACGGACTCTCGCCAGCCACCTTCATTCTTGGAGAATTTGAAGATCGCTTTTTGTGCGAGCTCTGCGAAAATGGGAACCGTTCCGCAGAGACGTGCCATCCATAACGCCGTGTCCGGGTCGTTCGTTCGAAACAGGAACTTGACGGCGCAGTTGACAAGCACGGCCCCACGGACAGTGGTCGCTGGAAGCGAGGTATCATCTAAATCGGCCAGGGCTTGATGAGCCACACGCAGAGCGCATCGCCTATCCGCGATTACACCGCACGCCTGCAACGCAGCAGGCGACAATAAATACTTGAGCTCGTCGAGAAAGAGAGCAGTCCAGCTCCCCTCTTTCTGTTGGCCTGCTTTGTCGATGAGCTGGAGGATTCGCATGAGAACCATTTTCTGTAATCGAATCGTCGGTTCATGTCTGGTACTGCCAACCACGTAGAGAATCCCTGGTTGAGCTACAATCGTGCTCAGATCCATTCCTTCGGCTGTTTGAATGACCGGAAGTGAAGCAAGCTCTTTCAGTGCCTCGAACAATCTCCGAGTTTTGCTCAGATCAAGCATCTCTGAGGCCTTTTCAAATAGTTCAGGGAATGATCTCGCCCCCGATGCCGCGATCAATCGCGCGGCGGCGCGGTCTTCTATTCGGTACACGTCTGCGTTATCTCCCTTTTCGATCAGATCGAAGATCTGGATCAGCATCTCTTCCACGTCCTGCGCTGAACAACCTGCAAGCAAATTCAACTGCGGCGGCTGGTCCGGTCGAAGGTCGATGAACGTCATCCGTACAGCTGCACGTTGCGCGCAACCGGCCATGACGCCAGGCATATAGAAATCCGCTTTGGGATCGATAATGATCACGCACTCGCCAAGCTGCACGGACTGGTCGAGCAGCGTGGCAACCGCAACATTTTTTCCTGCACGAGTCTGACCGAGGACTTGAATGTGCTGTCTCATGTCCCGGATCGACATGTATGTGGGCTTCTCCGACTCGTCTAGACCTGCGAATACACCCTTTTTCAGTCGTATATAGCGCAACGGATTGAACGACTTGCGATGCCGAGCCATAGCCCAGGATTCCCGAATATCTGAAATTCGGTCCAGTGGAGTGTTTGTGGCGATCCAGCACCACCACCCGGCAACCTGGACAACCAAAAACAACACATATCCCGTGACGAGTCTGTGCCAGGTATCATGGAGCAACACGATGGACGCGGGAGAGAGAACGAGCAGCATCGCTCCGACCGTTTGACTCACTGAAGTGGGCGGATTGGTCACCGCGCGAAGCAGCCCCCATGCGGCCACAAATGCAGCGATGTTGCACGCACCAAACCACAGGACAATCCGCAGGTTTTGAATCATATAATTGAGATCCGACACCACGAGGGCTTGCATGCCTACCGATGTCACTGGATGTGCTAGATCGACAACATCGAAGAGCTTGATAAGCAGACCAAGAATTTCTTGGCGGGCTTCCACGGGCAAGTATCCAAGGGTCATGTTGCAGAGAAGAAGACCAATCACCTGCTGTACGAGAGTAAGAACAATCGCGAAACTTGTTGATGACTTGTCCATCACAACACTCCTCCCCGATCATTAGTCGATGGTAAGGTGTGTGAGCGTAGAATTGTCTTTTGTACGTCCTGTGCAAGATCACACAGAGCCGAATATTCGTCTTTCCTGAGTGAAACGCGTAGGCATCCACTCCTCAGGCAGTCGATGGACAACTCCACTTGCTCGCCATGATCAAATACCGAGAAGTGCTCAGCACATATGGATCTAGCTGGCGAGAAAGATCGTTTTGTCTTGAGCAATACAGAACAGAGCTCTGCCAGACTGCGCATGGAACAAAAAGTAACCGTGACATCGTTTCGAGACATGAACAACGTGGCGAATCGTTTCCCTTCAACCGTAAACCCAGAAACCGCAAATCCTGGTCGGAGCTTGACGAATATGTCCTCTTTCATTGTGTTCTCCATCAAAGTACTTCCTTCATCACCTTCCGCATGGCAGGATGGCCAACCCAAGCTTGGCCAAGCGAACCGGCTTCGCCCACGAAACCGGTTCGCGTTCCTGTCCCAGCGTTGCCATTCAGGCACACGCTGGGATGGGGCGCTGCACCCGTGCTCCAAGGCACGGTCAGCGCCCCACCGGACGAGATGCGCGGTGCCAACACCGGCGCAAGCATTGTGCGAGCGAAGCGTCTGCCCCAGCAGCGCCAATGCGTTCTCGTGGCGTGCGTCGAAGCGCGCACTGGCCTGCGCGCGAGACTGCCCACGAACAGTGTGGTCGGCAAAGCGAGCCCCTACAGGGGCGCAGCGTCTTGCCGAGGCGCACGTGAGTGCGTCCAAGCCGAAGTGAAGCGACCGGAGGTCGCGCCACCTTCGGCGAAGCCCACTTCGTGGGCAGTCTCGCGCCAGGCATGGCGCCGAGACGCACGCGGTGAATTCCAAGAACAGGCGAGCGTACAAGCTCCCTGTTCTTGGAAGAGGCCTTCACAGGCCTCCAAGTACCGGAGCGTCCAGCGGAGGTGCGCGAGGTGAATCGCGGACTTGCGAATCGTTCAGATCGCAAGCCCGCGAGAGGACGGCTACCTCCACCACAAATGGCTACAAATTCCCTCGCATCCAAATCTGGGGTCACAACTCCGGCGTTCGTTGACGCCGCTGGTTGACGAATGACAAACGACCGTGACAACCAGCACTGTCGTCTACCCAGAAGGTAGCGAGGGTCCGCCATTAGTGCCCCTCACTGCTCGCGAGAAGAATCGGCTCGTTAGGTGATGTCACCCCACCTTTCACCGTTCGACGCTGTTTCGGAGGTTCCTCGTCGGTCAACGCACGCGCAAGAATCCGGGTTCCCAGCGCGTTCCGTGAGATAGTTTCTTGACCTCCAAGGGATTCGTGCAGTTCGCGGAAAACCTCGGCTGCACGCCCAGAAAGACCGACAGACAACCGTACTGATTCTTCACTCGCTTCCTGGTCCAACTCATTTTTCAATTCACTGAAAAGTTTCATCGTTCGCTCCTTTCTCACTCAATCGTCATCCTGAAATGCTGCGTGCCTTCATGCCGCATGGGATGTCGAGCCCTGTCCACCGAGGTCGAGAAACTTGCGGACATCCATGACCCGGTAGCGGATGGACCGCTTGTTCAGCTTCTGATATCGGAGAGACCCTCCGCGCAGACGCCAGGCCTGAAGGGTCCGAGTAGACAGACCGAGGTACTGTGCAACTTCCTTTTCGCTTAGCAACTGACTCTCCGGAAGCTTCGACAAGTCAGCCCCGGATTTGGTGTTCTGCAAATCCTCAAGAACCTTCATCAAGATCCTTTCAAGGCGTGCATAAAACTCTTCTGGATTCGAATACAACGGTGCCATAGCTCCTCCTTAAGCAGTCCTAGCGGACTGCTTTACGTTGTGACTAACGGAGTTATTTGGAGAAACGCGAAGAGTTAGAGGAGCTGAGGCGGCGGTCTGAGAGTGTGATCAGAGGTCAGAATGAAGAGCCGCAGCGAGGTATATTCCTCGAGGGCTCGGACATTGCGGTGATTCGTGGGGACAAGTAGGAGGCGATGAATCGAAAGCAGATGGGAGAGCAGCAAACTAGCACGGTCGAGCAAACGAGCAAATGAAAGAAGAAGAGATTTGATGAGGTCTTCGACGGCGAAAGGGTCTATGCGGTAGTAAGATGCAACACGCCGGGAGACTTGCTCATACCTATCAGGCGTATCAGAGCCTCTTGTGACCTTCCTAGCCAGTCTGGGGAAAACGAACACGGCACCGTACCCGATCACCAGAAAGCTAAGGACTATGGCTGTATGCACCGGAGGAGCGACGGAGAAATACCACCAAACGAAAAGGCCGGAGCAACCAGCATAGGCTAGCGTCTCCACCGTAACCATAATGCTTCGCCACTCTCTTTGCGCCCTGCTGAGAGGTTTTAGATTCATGATTCTACCAATAGCGATACTCTTCGAAAGAGTCAAGATGCCAGATTCCAAAAAAGCAAGCCATGCTAAACAAAAGATGCAAATCGTACAGAATCGTAGTCACATACCCCCTACTCCCGCCGATTTAGCCTCAATTCTGTATTACAAACTAGCCTTCCTGGTGGACTACGAATGGGAACATGGGTTTTCATCCGTATACCTCCTCCGGTCATTGTCAGAATGAGGCTACGCCCACAGCCTATGGGCCCTTAATATGCGTCTATTAAGCCTTGAGCGACGGGTGCTTTCCTGCGGCGAAAAGCGTATTCTTCGGCGGCATTAGTTGAGT
>CAYHNM010000132.1:0-5180 GCA_964357985.1 uncultured Nitrospira sp.
CGCTCCGGATGCGGCATCATCCCCAGCACATTGCCCTCGGGATTGATGATCCCAGCGATATTATCGAGCGATCCGTTGGGATTCGCTTCCGGCGTCACCTTCCCCTCCGGCGTGCAATAGCGCAACACGATCTG
This sequence comes from uncultured Nitrospira sp., assembly GCA_964357985.1. Classification (GTDB taxonomy): domain Bacteria; phylum Nitrospirota; class Nitrospiria; order Nitrospirales; family Nitrospiraceae; genus Nitrospira_D. The sequence continues at coordinate 135 of CAYHNM010000132.1, forward strand.
GGCATTGGCCTGCATCGCCGCCAGCGTGACCGGATCGGTGTAGTAGTTGCCGTCCGCATGGGCGACGGGAATCTTCAACACCTGACCAGACTCGCAGGCCTCAGTAAAGGCCGTGGCCGCGTTCTCCACCTTCACATGCACATCCTTGCAGATAAAGTGGAGCGACTTGTTCCGCAACATCGCGCCGGGCAACAGACCGGCCTCCAGCAGAATCTGAAACCCGTTGCAGATCCCGATGACCGCCCCGCCGTCCTTGGCGAACGCCTTCACGGCGCCCATCACCGGCGAGAATCGCGCGATCGCGCCCGTGCGGAGATAATCGCCATAGGAAAACCCGCCCGGAAGAACCACCGCATCGATCCCCTTGAGCGACGTCTCCTTGTGCCAGATCATCTGTACCGATTGCCCCAGCACATCCTGAAACACGTGCCGGCAATCGTGATCGCAATTGCTCCCTGGAAAAACTATGACTCCAACATTCATGGCTAGACCAATTCGTAGCGATATTCTTCAATGATCGTGTTGGCCAGCAGCTTCTCGCACATCTGCTTCACCTGCGCGTCAACTTTGGCCTTGTCCGTTTCCTGTACGTCCACTTCCATGTACTTGCCCACCCGTACATTCGCCGCATTCTTGAACCCGAGCGAATCGAGCGCATGCTCAATCGCCTTCCCCTGCGGATCCAGAATCCCCTGCTTCAACGTCACATGAATCTTAGCCTTCATACCATCCCTCTCTTCTTCTCTTCCTCTTTCCCAAAGGAGCGGTGACGGGTGCTGCCTATTGCGCGCATTGACCGAGCACATTCCATTGGCCTCGTATAATTGATCCCCAGTGCGCGGGCAGCGAGCTCAGGCAGTACCCGTAGCCGCTCCCCCCTACGCCCCTGTATCCGGCGGCTTCGACAACTCCGTCAAATGCCGCTTCGCCCAGGTGATCCCCGCGATAAGCCCCACACCCAGCAACGCAAGAGCCGCAAAGCCCAGGCGATGCAGCGTCGTTTCCGTCAATATCGCGAAGGCGACAATGCACGTCGTCCCGATCCCCAAAGAAATAATGGGGCCGTTATCACGCACAAACATCACGAAGCGTCTCACACCTTATCCCCTCTCCACTACAGGGAGGCGGGCTTGCCGTTTCTCACTGCGCGCATGCACCAAGCACATACCCTAATCTCACTTATCAATGGCTCCGAGTGCGCGGAGCGCGAGCAAGAGAAACGGCAAGCCCGCCTCCTATCCACACACCCGCTTCAGCACTTCCTGATACGCCTCTTCGATCTTCCCCAGGTCTTTCCGGAACCGGTCTTTGTCCATCGAATCGCCGGTCGTCATATCCCAGAGACGGCAGGTGTCCGGAGAAATCTCATCCGCCAGGACCAGCTTGTTGTGGAACACGCCGAACTCCAGCTTGAAGTCCACGAGCTGCATCTGCCGTTCGGTGAAGAAGGGCTTCAACACGGCGTTGATCTTGTGTCCCAGATCCCGGAGGTCCTTCAGCAAAGCAGGCGTGGCAATATTCATCAGCCGCAAATGATCGTCGTTCACGAGCGGATCGCCGAGGGCATCGTCCTTATAATAGAACTCCACGATGGCCGGCTGAATGGGATCCCTTTCCTTCAGCCCCAGACGCTTGGCCAGACTCCCGGCAATGATGTTCCGCACCACCACTTCCACCGGAACAATGGTCACCTTCTTCGTGAGCATTTCCCGATCGCTGAGCCGCTTCACAAAGTGCGTGCGGATGCCCTCCGCCTCGAGCAGCGTGAACAACCGCTCCGAGACCTTATTATTGATGATGCCCTTCTCGACGATCGTGCCGCGCTTTTGCGCGTTGAACGCGGTCGCGTCGTCCTTGAAGTAGTGCACCACTTCGTCGGCCCGCTCGGCGGTGAAAATCTTCTTGGCTTTGCCTTCGTAGAGCAGCGTTCCTGTCGTCATACGATTCCCTCGCTCGTCACGCGCTATTGCGCCAATACTTCGATCAGTTGATCCAGCGACCGCACCGTGCCCACCAGCGTCGGATTGCCCATGCGCCGGTTGTGCCTGGCTTCCTTTACCTTATTCAAGGCCAGGATCAGGGAATGAAACTCTTCCGGCTTGGCCGTCTCGAAATAGGTGATGAAATCGAAGTCATCCAGCCCTGTCGAATGATAGAGCTTCCGCTTGACCGTCTTCTGATACGGCAACGCCGCTTCGGTGTGTTCCTGCATCATCGCGGCGCGCTTCTCTTGAGAAAGCGACCACCACTCCGTGTCTTTGCGGATCGGCAGCACCATGACATAGGGCCCCGATTCGCTCGCGCCTTTGAGATCGTTCTTCAGCTGCTCGGAAAATCCCGGCACATAGTTGGGCTTCTTCGTGAGGCCGTTGAGCAGCACCACGCTGGTGAGATACCGGCCAAAGGCGCTGTTCTGCAGGTCCACCAGAAACTGCTGGGTATCCTTTAATTCCGTTCCGTGCACCCGCAACATAAAGTCGGCATGATCCGACAGGCCGCGCATCAAATAGGTATCGATCGCCAGTTTCTCCCGATGTTGCTCCACCACTCCTCTGAACGAGGTGAGATTGGCGATCCTCGTGGCCTGATCCAGCTTGCCCCAATCGGTCTCGATGCGAAACGCGGCAAACGTGCCGTAGACGCCTGGATCGCTCAGCAACTTGTCACGGTCGGCCGCCGAAATAGTCGCGGCCGTCAGACAACCCAGCATGAAAAGCACGCAGACGATCCCGATTGCACGCACACTCTTCCTATTCATCACCGTCTCCTTCCGGTTCGCTTTCCTGCCGCGGATCCCGCCTTGCGACCGAACACGCGACGATAGATCTGATCGAGATGGCGCAGATAATATTTCGGATTGAAGCAGGCGGCAATCTCGCTCTTCTTGAGGTGTTGCGAAATAAAGGGATCCTTCCCGACCAGGTCCTGAAGCCCGCCGACGCCTTTCCAGGATGCCATGGCGTTTCGCTGCACCGCTTCGTAGGACTCCTTGCGCTGCGCGCCCTTTTCGACGAGCGTGAGCAACAGCCGCTGCGAATAGACCAACCCGCCGGTTAGATCGAGGTTCCGCTGCATGTTGGCGGGGTAGACCAAGAGATGCTTGATGAGATCCGTCACCTTCGAGAGCATATAATCCATGAGGATGGTGCTGTCGGGCATGATGACCCGCTCCACCGACGAATGGCTGATATCCCGTTCATGCCAGAGAGCCACATTCTCCATCGCCGCCAGACTGTTCGCCCGCACAATCCGGGCAAGCCCGCACAGATTCTCCGAGATGATCGGGTTCCGCTTGTGCGGCATCGCCGACGAGCCCTTTTGTCCTTCGGAAAAGAATTCCTCCGCTTCGAGCACCTCGGTGCGCTGCAGATGGCGAATTTCCGTGGCGATCTTTTCGATGCTGGCCGCCAGCAACGCCAGCGCCGTGGCATAAGAGGCATGGCGGTCGCGCTGCACCACTTGATTCGACACCGGGTCCGGCCGCAGGCCCATCTTGGCACAGACAAACTCTTCGACCTCAGGTCCTTGATGCGCGAAGGTGCCCATCGCCCCGGACAACTTGCCGACGGCAATTTCCCGACGGACAGCCTGGAGCCGCTCCCGATGCCGGCACATTTCCTCGTACCAGATGGCCAACTTGAACCCGAAGGAGATCGGCTCGCCGTGAATGCCGTGCGAGCGGCCGACCATCACCGTCATTTTGTGGCGCATCGCCTGCCGCTTGAGGACGTCGATCAGCCCATCGAGCCCTTCAAGAATCATGTCGAGCGCTTCAGTCATCTGCACCGCGAGCGACGTATCGACAATGTCCGAGGACGTGAGGCCCATGTGAAGGAACCGGTGTTCCGGCCCAACCGTATCCATCAACGATTCGAGGAACGCAATGATGTCGTGCTTGGTGACTTTCTCGATCTCGGCGATCCGGGCAACATTGATCTTCGCCTTCTTACGGATCTTCGCGGACGTCCCGCGCGGCGCCTGCCCGGCCTTCTCGAAGGCGGCGCAAGCCTGCAACTCCACTTCCAACCAGATTTCATACTTATGCTTGAGGTCCCACACGGCCTTCATTCGGGGACGCGTATACCGCTCAATCACGTTAGGCTCTCCTCCACACCGGCTTCTCCGGAGTCGCCCGCTTTTCAGCCAACCGCGCCTCCGTCGCCAGCACCTTATCCAGCACGCCGTTCACAAACTTCGAGGCTTCCTCGTCGCCGAAACTCTTGGCCAGCTCGATCGCCTCATCCATCGTCACGTTCGCCGGCACGTCGTCCATCCACATCAACTCATACAGCCCGGCGCGCAAAATGTTCCGATCCACGATCGGCATGCGGCTCACTTTCCAATTCGTCGCATACTTAGCCAGCAGCAGATCAAGATCGTTCTTCTTTTCCAGCACACCGGCGACCAGCCGCTCGGCAAAGGCTTTCGTTTCAGCATCGGCCGTAAGCGGCTTCCAGAACTCGTCGAGCCACAAACCCGACTTGCCGTGAATGTCGTACTGAAACAAAATCTGGAGCGCCCGTTCGCGCGCTTCATGGCGTGATCCCATAACTAGCTGCTTTTCTTTCGTACGGTCCGCTTGGGACGGGGCGCGGCATCCGCAGAGACCGGCTCCAGCGCCTTGAGCTGTTTGATCACACTGGCCATTTCAATCGCTGACTTCGCCGCCTCGCCGCCCCGGTTGAACTTCGCCGGATCCGCCCGTTCGATCGCCTGCGCCACCGTCTCCGTCGTCAACACGCCGAAGATGATCGGCACACCGGTCTCCAACGACGCCTGCCCGATCCCCCGGCTGGCTTCATTGCAGATGTAATCGAAGTGCGGCGTGTCGCCGCGAATCACCGCGCCGAGACAAATCACGGCATCGAACCGCCCGGACTTCGCCAGCGTCTTCGCAACAAGCGGAAGCTCGAACGCTCCCGGCACGCGCGCCACCTCGATATCTTGCTCCTTCACCCCGTGCTTCGTCAGCCCGTCGAGACAGGACGACAACAACTTACTCGTGACGAATTTATTGAACTTCGCGACGACCAAGCCGAACCGCAT
>CAYHNM010000133.1:0-5164 GCA_964357985.1 uncultured Nitrospira sp.
GGAGAGGAGAAAACCCCAGAAGATACCTTGTTGCCATGGCACTCCGGCGAGCATCGCTCCGGCCCAGACGATGGCGACGACTCCTCCGACTTGAATCGGCGCGGCGATGAAGAGCAGGCGTCGCAGTGAGGCCAGCTGGACGAGTGAAAATTCGATGCCGATCGTGAAGAGCAACAGGACCACGCCGATTTCGGCCAGGACTTGAACCGTGCTGGAGTCGGCGATCAGATTGAACCCGTGGGGGCCGATGAGCGCTCCGGCCACCAGAAACCCTGCGATCGAGGGCAGCCGGAATTGATGAAACACAAACACGACGGCAATGGACACCGTGAAGATGACGAGCAGATTGCTGAGGACGTTGTAGTCGGTCATGCGAAAGGATATCGGAATTAGGTGTGAAAGGTCAGGCGGGGAGACCGGTTCATCCCGTGCAGGTCGCGCCTCACGATTCATATGGTGTAGAGCGGAGAATACCTCAGCGGAGGGTCCCGAACAAGGTAAAGCTTCTTGTCGGACTGAGTAGAGATGGGTAAAGTGGTCCGGGATGTCAGGAGAGGAACCTGAATGATTCGCGCCATCCTGTTCGATTTTAACGGAGTCATCGCGGATGATGAGACGGCCCATGTGGAGTGTTTCTGTCAGGCGCTCCAAGAATTCGGCCTCACCCTCTCCAAAACTGAGTATTACGGGACGTATCTCGGGATGGATGAACGGAGCTGTACCGCGCTCCTCCTGACGGCGCGTGACGGGAAGAGCGACGTCGGGTTAGTTCAGCAGATTCAGGACCGCAAGGCCGAGTTGTTTCGATTCCATCCCGCTGCACAGAAGCCGGAGCTCTTTCCCGGTGTGATCGAGTTTGTGCAAGCCGCCCGGCCGTTGTGCCGTATGGCGATCGCCTCCGGTGGCCGTCGCGAGCAGATTGATCGGGCGCTGCGCGGGACCGGGATCGAACGGGCCATGGAACTCATCGTGTCGGCTGATGATTGTCCGGTCGGGAAGCCTGATCCTGCCATCTATCTCTTGACCTTGAAGCGATTGAACGACGTCGTGCGGCCTCTCTTGAGGCCCGATGAGTGTCTGGTCGTTGAGGATTCAAAGGCGGGTATTCGAGCGGCTCGGACCGCCGGAATGCCCGTGCTCGGATTGGCGACGACCTACCCGGCCGATGAATTGCGTGAGGCTGATTGCGTCATGCCGTCGTTGGCCGGAGTCAATCCGGAAGCGCTGCTTCGGCAGTTTCACTAAGCGCACGAGTGTGCAATCTCGCGCGTTCGATCACGGCAAAGCCGCTCCTGCTCTGCCATTCCCCCTCCAAAGTGGCATAGACTCCCGCGACCTCCATTGCGTAGGCTGTCGCTATTACGGCGAGACTCGCATCTTGGTGCTGAAGAGTATCCGGTGCGCGGTCACAATCTTTTCCGGAGGTGCTCCATGGGTCTGAACCAGATACTTTTCGTCATGACGCTGGTCGCGTTGACCGCTGTGAGTCCTGCGCACAGCGATACCCCGCCTCCTTCGGAACCGTCACATACGTGGGAATGTCCGCAAGCCGATGGAACAACGGTCTATACGAATAAAGAAAAACCCGGCTGTCGGGCGATGACGTTGAAGTCATTGTCGGTGGTTCCCTCATTGGACAACATGCCGCTCATTCCCCGCTCGATCGGCAATCCGCCCCACCGCAATCCCAACGCTCAAGAGTATGGATCAACCAGTGGAACGCAGTCTGTCCCTGATTGGGCCAAGGACTGGCAGGCCTCAACGACAGGAAACCGCGGTGACATCTGCGGGATGTTTTGGGAATGGGTCAGGTTGAATGAGAAAACCAGAGGCGGATTTTTCTTTGGTTCTGATCCATCCTATGGCGGTGACCCGAGTGGACAGAACCAGCGAGGCGCCAGTTATTCGTTCTACGATCAAGCGCGGTATGCCGCGTTGGCAAGAATTTTTGGGTCAGGGTTTATTCCCGTCGGTTGCCAGTAAGAGCGGGGCGACTTAGCCGCGCAATTTAGCCAGGACGGTGGCGGGATCCCAGTAGGCCCAGAAGGTCTGGATCTCGCCGGCTTCATTGAATTCGAACACATCAATCCCCTTCACTTCGACAGGCTTCCCGTTTTTCCCGATTCCCTGTCCATGAAACAGGACCGCTGCCCGGTTGTGGGAGATGTGTGTTTCCTGTGCGTGGATGGTCACTTCCTGCAGGGCGCTGGCGATGGAGTGAAAGAGGGTCTTGAGCGCGGCATGCCCTTGAACCGGCGTCGCGCCATAGGGTTCATGGCTGATGGCATCGGGGGCGAAACAGGCCGTCCAAGCCGTGGGATCAAGTGCACGCCAGGCGGCAAAATACCGGTCGACGCGGTCGCGAATCTCGTCGGGGGAGAGCGGCATCGTCAGTCCTTTCGTGATCATCCCGTACCGGCGGGACATCGCCCGGCTTAGGCTTTATAGAATTCCCGATACCACTTCACAAAGCGCGGAATGCCCTCTTCGATCGGCGTCGCGGGTTTGAACCCCACATCATTGGCCAGGTCGTCGATATCCGCATAAGTGGCTGGCACATCACCAGGCTGCAGGGGCATGAGCTTCTTTTCTGCCTTCTTGCCGAGTGCATCCTCCAAGACTTCGATGAAGTGCAGTAACTCTACTGGCTGATGGTTGCCGATGTTATAGACCCGCGCCGGAGCGGAACTCGTGCCGGGATCAGGTTGTTCGCCGTTCCAAGCCGGATTCGGCGTCGCCGGATGATCGAGGGTGCGAATGATCCCTTCGACGATATCATCCACGTAGGTGAAGTCTCGTTTCATCTTGCCGTGGTTGAAGACCTCGATCGGTTTTCCTTCCAGAATCGCCTTGGTAAAAATAAACAACGCCATATCCGGTCGTCCCCAGGGACCATAGACGGTAAAGAAGCGCAGGCCGGTGCAGGGGATGCGATAGAGATGCGCGTAGCAATGGGCCATGAGCTCGTTGGCTTTCTTGCTTGCGGCATAGAGTGAGACCGGATGGTCCACGTTATCGTGGATCGAGAACGGCATATGGGTGTTTCCGCCGTAGACGGAGCTGGAGGAGGCGTACACCAGATGGTCGACCTTGGCGTGCCGGCACCCTTCCAGAATGTTCATGAAGCCTTCGATGTTGCTCTCGGTATAGGCGTAAGGATTGATCAGTGAATAGCGGACGCCGGCCTGGGCGGCCAGATGCACCACGCGTGTGATCCCGTGATCGGCAAAGAGCGCCTTCATGCCTGCGCGATCGGCCAGATTCAGCTTGAGAAAGCGATGGCCGCTGGCATTGGCCAGTTGGGCCAGCCGTGCTTCCTTCAAGCGGACATCATAGTAATCATTGACGATGTCCAGGCCGATGACCTGTTCGCCGCGCGCCAGTAAGCGCTGGGCCACGTGGAAACCGATGAATCCGGCCACGCCGGTGACAAGAATCGGGGATGGTGCTCCAGCCATTCGCATGCACTCCTTCACGGTCAATGAAACGATGGTGCTTACGTCCGCCCGCCTGACTTCATGAATGGGGGATCGCCGTGGTCCAGGCGGTGTAAGGCCAGCGGTGTCAAGGATTCGCCCGACGAGACCACTTCCACACGACCGTCCTGGTCGGCCCGATAGATGTCGAGCGCTCGAGCGTAATGATACCCGCAACCCTGAGCGTCGAGAAGGTCTTTCAGCTTTTCCGGACGTTCCCAATGGGCCGTGAGCAGCGCAGTTCTGGCAGGATTCCGCTGACTGAACATGAAGGAGAGATGATCGGGGTACCAATCAGCGCCGCCGGTAGCGTAGGAGACGAATAGCTTGGCTTGGGCTGCGGCGCAGAGATCTGCTAGGTAGGCATTCGTAAGATAGCCGTTTTCACCCACGTCCAGCCACTTCCCAGGATGAGACAGCGAGGCATGGGCGGCATAACTCCGCACCTCCAGCAGTTGTTGCTGCGACGCGAGCACGAACGAGATCGGTCCGTATTTCACGACCAGTTGCTGAATGATCTGTTCCTTGAGCGCGGAACGGCCGTTGTTCGTGGGGCCGCTGTCGGCATGCACGAGGATATTCTGTCCGCGGTCGTGGATCAGGTAACAGTTTCTCGGCATTTCGAGATCGCAGGGGTCTTCTCCGTAAAACGGCACCGACACGACGGCTCCGCCGTCGAAGTCCCAGCGCTCGCCGTGCGCCAGTTCAACCACTCGTCCGAAGCCCATCTCGCGTAAGAGTCCGAGATAATCGTAATGCAGTTTCTTGCGATTGCGCCGGCTGGGTACGACGATCGGCGTTTCTTTGGGAAGATGCAGGAGTGTCCGTGGATCGACGTGATCGTCGTGGTCGTGGGTGAGAAACACGGCAGCCGGTTTCGGCAGTAACGCGCCCCACAAAGACGGCACCGACGATTCCGCAAACCAGGGAAGCAGCCAGGGATCGAAGAGCAGCATCTGCGATTGCTGGCGGTAGAGCAGTGCCGCATGTCCGAGATGCACGAGATCCCGATCCTGCACGATGTCGAGCCAGCGCTGCCGGACGGTCGGCTGGGCGGTGCCGAGCAGACACTCGTATTGGTGCAGTGACTCGATCAGCTTGAGCAAGAGCGGTTGGGCTTCGCGAGGGGCGGCCATGACGACCGTTTTGATTTCCTCGGCTTGATGGGTACCGTCCAACATGCCGAGGACTTTTCCCACTGCCGGGCCGAGGAGGCGCTGATCGAATCCGATCGGAATGGCCTGTCGCTTGACCGAATGGAATATACGCAGGCCGCCGTTGGTGACCGTCGCTGACTTTGTCGGATCGGTCGGGAATTCCCACTGAAACGTGCCGTCGGGTTTTCGTCCGCAGCGAATATGTTGTTTGAGATAGGGGCGCGAGTTCACCAGTTCCGCATAGGCATCTTCCAGCCGCCGTTGCCGGTCGGGATCATCCAGCGGTGCGCGTTTCGAAAACACGTCGCTGATCGCCGTATCGATGGAGCTGGACAATAAGCTATGGGCTTCGTGCAGACCGGCCACGATTTCAGGAGCGATGCCGGCCACGAAGGGAAACGGACCGGGCGCTTCCCCGCTTTCCAATTGCACCCAACACCAGGGAGCGAGGCTGACATATTGTTGTCGTGGAAGCCGGTCCCACACACTGCTCATGATCTATGTCCCGGTTTCCCAGCGGAGCTTGCTGAT
>CAYHNM010000134.1:0-3189 GCA_964357985.1 uncultured Nitrospira sp.
GAGTTGGAGGGGACTTCGTCGATTTGGATGGTCTTCTGCCATTCGGCGGAGACGGTGTCGCGCTCTTCCATCGTCATGGCGGCGTATTTCAGAAACATTTGCGGGCCGCGGCGGCGGCGCCACGTGAGGAAATTCAGGAAATGGTCCTTGCACAGGGACTTGGTGCCCGCCGGTGCGTAGGGATTGGATTGACAGTTTGGTGCGCAGCAGTTGATGTCATGCATAGTGTGCCTCGTGTAATGGGTCTCAGTATGCCGGTGGGCGCCTCTCATTTTCAAGGCCTCAGTGCCGGACTTGACCCCTCTGGCTCCATAGGATAAGGACTGTCCATGCGATTCATCACACCGCTGATTGCCACGATTCTGCTGTCCTTTATTTCGGTCGGTTGCACGTCTGCCTCACGAGAGGGATTGCCTCCGGGCAGTCCGTTCCTGGCTGCAGGCGTGGTGAAGCCGGAAGCGCTTCCGCAAGGGATCGCGGTTGGCGATGTGACCGGGCATAGCGCCGTGTTGTGGGCGCGAACGGATGGTCCGGCGATGGTGCACATCGAATGGGCGCCCGCGTCGGCCTGGGATGCGGCGGAGAAGATGGGGACGGCAGTGTGGCCCTTCTTGCGGACGAATCGGGTGACCACGGCAGCGGAGAGCGATTTTACGGCGACGATTCCGCTGTCCGACTTGGTTCCCCGCACGCGCTATCGGTATCACGTGCTGGTGGGGCATGTGGCTGTGCCACATGAACATATCGAAGCGGTGCTGGCGGCGCGCGGGGAGTTCGTGACTCTGCCGGATGAGGCGACGTCGGTGCCGGTCACGTTTGCGTGGAGCGGTGATCTGGGCGGCCAGCAGCGGTGCCGGGTCGGACCGGACGGGTATCCGATCTTCGATCTCATGCGACGACAGCACCTCGACTTTTTCTTGTTTCTGGGGGACACGATTTATAGCGATGATATCTGTCCTGCTCCTCCGAACGAGCCGGGGGCTGATTTTAAAGCCACTACGCTGGACCAATATCGGGCACGGCATCGGTATCAGCGCGGGTCGTTGCCTCTGCAACGGTTTCTGGCATCGGTGCCGGTGTACGTGACCTGGGACGATCATGAGGTGAAGAATAACTTCGCCGGACCTTATGAGGAGCAAATGCCGGCGGGTCGTCAGGCCTTGCGCGAGTATTGGCCGATTGCGTCGCCGCCCGACGATCCGCAGCGGCTGTATCGGACGGTTCGCTATGGCGCGGACATGGAACTGTTCATTCTGGACGATCGCCAATATCGCAACAAAAATTCGGATCCGGACGGGCTGGAGAAGACGATGCTCGGCAAGGAGCAGTTGCGGTGGTTGTTGCAGGGGTTGCGTAATTCGTTGGCCACGTGGAAGGTGATCGCGACGTCGGTCCCGCTTTCGATTCCCAAGGGGGGAGGGGCGACGGTCCCCGGTAACGATGGATGGGCGGGCGGGCCTGATGGTACCGGGTTTGAGTATGAACGGCAGCTGATCGTCGATACGATTCTCACGCAACACCTCAAGAATGTGGTGTTCCTGGCGGGGGATGTGCACTATGTGCAAGCCAGTGCGTATGACCCGAACGGGGACGGGGTGCCGGATTTTCATGAGTTTGTGGCGGGACCGCTCTCCGCAGCTCCGGGACGCATGTCGCCTCCGACGCTGGCGCTCAACGCGACGAATCTTATTCAAGAAGGCGGGTACTATAATTTCGGTCTGGTGCGGGTTTCTGGCTCCGCGTTCGATGTGACCGTGGTCGACGACAAGGGCACGGTTCGTTTCTCGCATCACCTCGCGGCGAAGTAGCCGACCGGCGCTAATATCCCTCTTGCATTCCCGACCACGGGCCAGTTACCGTACCAGTTCGGTTCGGGCCGGTATGCAGGAGTGTTCCCACTATGCTGTTCCAGGTGTTGTCGGTCGTTGGCGCTCTCATGGTGCTGACCGCCTATGCGTTGATCCAAAGCGGGATCTGGCGCGAACTGGACGCAGGCTATCTGGCCCTGAACATCATCGGGTCGCTGCTGTTGGGCGTGGTGGCGATCGAGGATCAGCGGGTGGGCTTCATCTTGTTGGAATTTGCCTGGGCCGGACTCGGGTGTATCGGGGTGGTGCGGGCGATCAAGGCACGGAAAACAGCGGACGCAGTCTTATAAATCACGTCGGATAGCACGACACAGAGGGGAGATCACGTCATGGCAGGGTTGATGTCAGCAGATGAAGTGTTCAAGAAGGCGGAAGATGCGGCAGCAGCGGCGACGAGCCCGGATGAAAAAGCGTTGCAGATCGATTATCAGGCGCTGAAGGAAAAATTCCGCGCTGCTCTCGGCGATCGCAAAGTGGCTTTGTGCCATATCAATAAGTTTCTCCCGGAAGGCTATGAAGATCAGGGCCGGTTCAACCTGGTGCTGCTCACCGCCGGCAATGTCGTGTTCGACATGGTCATCGGCGATTCCTACTTCCGGTACGACGTGGTGTCGGTGGGGCAGTTGGATAAAGTGCAGGTGATCGATGCGATGTGGGACAACAAGGAAAAGCGCAAGGAAGAGCCGTTCCTAAGCCTGCGTTTGATGCATGGCGAAGAAGCGCATCTCTTGCTGGCGTTGGAAGAGGAAGAGCGTGCGAGCCTGCTCAAGTTTGCCGGCGCTGTCTCGGCTGCGCGCAATCCTGAAAAGTAGTTCAGTCTGAAGTTAGGCGCGGCGGTAGAAGGGTAACGCCTGTACCGTCGCGTCCAGCTTCTTCCCCTCGATTTCCACAATCAGCGAAGCCTGAGCGCTAAGAAATTCTTCGGACCGCAATTAAGGGGTCTGCCCCACTCTTGTCCAAAATTGTCCGGTCATGCGCAGCTAACTATTATGGCGCTTCCGGGTTTCCTGTGGATAAGAGAACGATCTCGCCCCCTCGGCTTGACGCTATTCATGCCTCGTCATCCCCCTCCTTCGTAAGGAGGGGCCAGGGGAGGTCGAAGACTTAGGGGCCATGCGGACAAGCATGACAAACGTGCGCGCACACCAGCCTGCGGAGACTCGACCCCACTTCCCCTCCCCTTACGAAGGGGAGGCATCGGAAAGGGGAATGCGACGCAGTAGACCGAGCTCCAGGCTCTTGACCCACTCGATTTCCTGAAGCGCCACTATTATTTAAGTGGTCAGGTTCATTTTCCCGATGAGCGGAGGGCCTAGGCTGC
>CAYHNM010000134.1:3289-5109 GCA_964357985.1 uncultured Nitrospira sp.
ACAACACAATCCGGATCGCTTACCGTCTCTATCACAAGGTCGAGATGCCCCGCCAGATAATCGTGCGACTCAACAATGTGGCTCCATCGCTCATGCGTGAGGCGTAGAGGAACGCCACGTTTTGAACCCACTGTGGCGAGGGGCTCCACTCTTGCCGGTCACTCCAGATTTAGAATCCATTGTGCGGGCTGATCTTGGCCCCGCGATTGCTTCAGAATATAGTTGTTGCGTGCATCAGTATTGCCCAGGCGGTCTGTCATTGCAAGTTTCTGAGAGGGGGCAGAGCCTCACCTATGACAATGCTTGATGGGCCTATCTTGGATAGGACGGTTACTTTGCATTGTCGGGTTGGTGAGGCGGTTTTGCGAAGCAGGTGACAAGTGGGCCGACTAGGAGGTCGGTTAGTCAGGTTGCCTATTTTCTGATGTAGAGCGGCAATGCCTTTACCGTCGCGTCGTGCTTTTTCCCCTCGATCTCGATTGACAGCACTGTGTCCGCAGTCGAGAAGTCGCGCAACGGGAACCCAAATGCCACCACGGTGTTTTGTTGTGGTGAGAAGGTCGCACTACTGATCCAGCCCACTTCACGGTCTCCATTGAACAGCTTGGCGCCTTTGGGTGGAATGGTCCCGTCGCCCACGACGAGTCCCACCAGCTTTCGCCGCACATTGCCGTAAGTGTCCATCCGTGCCACGACTTCCTGGCCGGGATAGCAGCCTTTCGTGAGGCTGAACGCCTTGCCCTCCAGGTTCGCTTCCGGCGGGACAATTTCTTCGTTCAGTTCGGATCCGGCTTTCGGGATGCCGGCTTCCATGCGAAGGGCTTCACGGGCCTGGCTGCCGACCGCCTTGATGCCGCTGGCCGCGCCGGTTTCCATGAGGCTGGTCCAGGCGGTCGCGACTGCGTCTGCGGGAAGCAGAATCTCCAGATCGACTTCGCCGGTTTCTTCTGTCCGGATGACGAGGGCCTGGTGCCCGCCGATCTGGGCGGTCACAAAGTTGATCGGCTGCAAGTCGCCGCAGTCGATGCCGAAGGCTGATTTCACAGTCTGCGCCGCTTTGGGTCCGCTCACCAACAATAGCCCCCAACTCTCCGCGCAGTTCTCCATCTTGGCTTTCGTGCCGTAGAGGAGAAATTTCTTGAGCGCGGCATGGGTCGCGTCGCCGATTTCCCCGACGTCTTCGAGCATGACCGCGTCGGTCTGCACGTAGCAGCGGAAGTAGGTGAGCATCTTCCCCTTGTGCGTCAGAAAGCTGGAGTAGCGGCCTTGGCCGGGCTGCAGGGGAAGGATGTCGTTGCTGATGACGCTCTGCAGCCATTTCACCCGGTCGTCGCCGGTGACTCTGACCTTGCCACGATGGGAGAGATCGGCAACTCCGACGGCCTGACGGACTGCCTGGTATTCCGCGTGCCAGCCTCCATAGTGGGCGGGCATCTCCCAACCGGTGATTTCTTCAAACGCCGCACCGAGCTGGACATGTTGTGCATGCAGACGGGATTGTTTCATCGGGCGCCCTTCTGTACTTCATCGACCAGATCTTTCGTTCGTGCAGAGAACTCATTGCGGGAGACAATCTTCGTTACGCCCAAAGCCTTGGCCCTGTTCCAGGTGTCGACTTCTTCATGATTGGCATAGGCGAGAATGGGAATGGACTTCGACCGGGAATCGGCTTTCAGCGTCTCAATTGCCTGGAATGCATCAAGGGTCAGGTCGTTCATATCCAGAATCACGGCTACCGGAGGAGTAGCCACGGTTTTTTCTCCGATGTCCTGTTGGGCTCGGGCCTTCTCGATGCGATAGCCGCCGGTGCGCAAGGCGTC
>CAYHNM010000135.1:0-5083 GCA_964357985.1 uncultured Nitrospira sp.
CCGTCTCACTCTATGAGGAGGACCTATGGCGCAGATTACTGAAGTCGCTCCGGACCTGTTCCGCATTACGACCTTTCTCGAACCGTTCAATCTGCAGTTCAGCCAGTTCCTCGTGCGCGATGCCGAGCCGCTCCTCTTTCACACCGGCCCGCGGGCGCTGTTTCCGGCGGTGAAGGAAGCGGTGGGGGCGCTCATCGATCCCCAGTCGTTGCGCTGGATCGGGTTCAGCCATTTCGAGGCCGACGAGTGCGGATCGCTGCCGGAGTGGCAGGAGGTAGCCAGGCATTCCACGGCGGTCTGTAGTCTGGTGGGCAAGCTCGTGAGTGTGGATGATTGTCTCGCGGTCCGGCCCGCCAAAGGGATGACGGACGGCGAGGTGTTGGAGACGGGCAAGTACCGGTTTCGCTTTCTGTCAACGCCGCATGTGCCGCATTGCTGGGACGCGGGGCTGTTGTTTGAAGAGACGCAGCGGACGCTCCTCTGTTCGGATCTCCTCCATCAAGGCGGTAATGTGGAGCCGGTGACGGGGGCGGATGTTGTGGGCCGCTGCCGGGACGTGCTGGTGGAATATCAAAAGGGCCCGCTGGCAAACTATCTTCCTTATGGCCCGTTCATGGATGCGACCTTGAAACGTCTGGCGGCGCTCCAACCCAAGACGCTGGCGACGATGCACGGCTCGGTCTATGTCGGGGACGGGGGAAAAGCGCTCCACGATCTTGCCGGAGTCTTCCGGGAAGTGCTGGGCGCTTCGTAACGGTTCCCGCACCGGGCAGAACCGGATTGTCGAGTCTGTCGATCTCCCTCAGCACGTTCGTGCATTTGGCTCACCTTGCCTGCGCGGAATCCGTGTAAGATGTCCAAGCGGTCCTGCTCAGCGGGCCGTGATGCTCTGTCCACCTCGATGCCTCTTCCCTGTTCTGCTGTTCCTCTTGTGAAAGGTCCCCATGGTAAAGAAATGGCCGGATGGGCCTTCGCCCGGTTCGGTGGCTCCTCGTCTGCGGCAATCGTCCAACGTGCGGGTGAGTCTGGCGGCAATGGCCGACGGTATGGGGGCAATGGTCTGGATCTCGGCCGGGCCCGGCACGGATACGATGCTGAAGTCTGGTGCGATATCGGATCCCGATCAGACCGACGGTTGTCCTGATGATGGGATGACGGGCGAGTGTGAGCGTGGCGGCTTTGGCTGGACCGGGGAGCAATTCTATAAACCGGAGGAGGGGCTGTAGTCATGTATCGTCGCGCGATGCAGCCGCGAGCCGATTGGCCGGCGCGACTCGACCAGATTGGTCTCACCTATCACAGTCTGGATGGGGGCTACTGGCGGGAAGATGTCGCCTATGAGTTTTCTGAACCACAGATCGATTGCCTGGAGTCTGCCACGGCTTCACTGCATCGGCTCTGTGTCGATGCGGTCGAGCGGACTATCCGTGAGGATCGCTTTGCCGATCTCCGGATTCCGGAAGACCGGCGGCCGCGCATCATTGAGTCGTGGGAGCGGCAGGAGCCGTCGCTCTATGGCCGGTTTGATTTCTGGTATGACGGGGTGGGGGCGCCGAAACTGCTGGAGTACAACGCCGATACGCCGACTTCTTTGATTGAAGCGGCGGTCGGCCAATGGGGATGGCTGCGAGATACCTGTCCGGAGGCAGATCAATTTAATAGCCTGCATGAGCGGTTGATCGGGCAGTGGGGAACGATCCGGGAACAGGCGTCGTCCGATCTGCTCCATCTGGTCTGTCTGGATCAGAGCGATGAGGATCGCCAAACGGTGATCTATCTGGCCGATACCGCGCACCAAGCCGGGTGGCGGGTGCAGACGTTGCCGATTGAGCAGATCGGATGGGTGCCGGGTAGGCAGCGGTTCGTGGATCGCCGGAACGAGTCTATCTCGGTGCTCTTCAAGCTCTATCCCTGGGAATGGCTCTGTCAGGACGCCTTTGCCGTGGACCTATCCAGGTCTTCGATGCTGGTGCTGGAACCGGCATGGAAACAGGTGCTCAGTCACAAAGGTCTGCTGGCGTTGTTGTGGGAGTGGTATCCCGATCACCCGAATCTGTTGCCCGCTTTCTTTTCAGGACCAGGAGATTGCGCCGCCTATGTCCGGAAACCTTTTTGGTCGCGCGAGGGCGCCAATATTTCGATCGTGAACGGGGATCAGGTGCTGACAACGTCCGGGCCCTATGATGCACAGACTTCGGTCTTTCAACAGTACATGCCGTTGCCGGCGTTTGAAGGATGGCATCCGGTCATCGGGTCCTGGGTGATCGGCAATGAGCCGGCGGGGATCGGGATTCGGGAGGATCGCGGGTTGATCCATGGAAACCAGAGCCGCTTCGTGCCGCATTATGTGGTGAAGGGCGTGCCTGTGCCCTAAGGGGGGAGGGGGCCGGTTATCCCCGTGTGCCCGTGGCGCTCTCCGTGGTTTTTGAGTCCCTGCCGTTCGTTCCCGTCTTCTTCAGGCAACAGTGTTTATATTTTTCCCCGCTGCCGCAGGGGCAGGATGCGTTACGGCTGAGTCCACGGCGGCGCCAGGGCAGGGATGGCAGGAGTGCTTCCGTGTCCTGATGGAAGAGGTCCCGCAGCAGGGTATAGAGGGCGGGATCGCGGCGTTTCAACAGATCGGGCGAGGTGAAGAAGTACTCGGCCAGCACCGCGAAGAATTCGTGTTCGTTCGTATAGGCGTAATCGCTGACATGGGCGCGACGGGAGGAGGGATGGGCCAGTTCCCGCGCCACGTACCGGACCCACTGTCGAACCGCCATCCAGGGAACTTCCGGCGGCAGCCCATACTCGCCGGATTCTTTTTCGACCAGGTGCGCAAATTCATGCACTCCCACATTCTGTGTGCCGGGTTGCGGGGAAAATCCTGCCAGCAATGCCGGCTTCGAGAGAATCATCACCCCGCTCAAATGATGCAGGCCGACCATGCCGAGAATGTGTTCATCCGGCCCGCCACGGGTGCGGTAGGCATCGTCGAAGGCGTCCGGGTAGATCAGCACTTCATGCAGGCGATGATATTCCCAGTCGTGGAACCCGAAGATCGGGATGACCGCGCTGGCCGCCACCAGCACTCGAATGGTCTCGTCCACCTCGGCGCGAATGCCGGTGATCCGGACCTCGTCGAGAAAGATCTGCACCAGTTGCCGGAACCTGATCTTGCCCGCCTCATCGAGTGCCAGGAAGAAAGCCACATATGCACGAAGTATCTCTTCCCGTTCTTCAGGAAACGGCTGTCGCATCACCTCTATCCGACGAAGGCAGGGCCGCCGTACCCACCAGTAGGTGAAGGGACAGAGTCCGAGTAGCGGCCATAGCAGAGGAATGAGCCAGGTCAGCCATCCCGCCGTTCCGGCTACCAGAAGGGTGGCCGCAAGCGCTTGCCGCTGATTCCGACGTTGCGCCTCCGGTGTCATGACCATCGAGTTGATCTCCCGGGAATAGGCACTTACCTCGTCGCGATTCTACTCCGAACCGCCTCGTGGTGATCTCGGTCTGCGTTTTCCGGATACTGATTCCGGCGTCAGCGCCTCGGATCGAACCCGGGAGTCAGTCCCGCGTTTTCCCCTATGTTCAGGACGGAATTCTTACGGTAAGATGCATGCAACTCATTGAAAGTACGTTAAAAAATTAAGTATTTTTCTATCGTGTTTTCTATAGCCTGTTCGTGCTAAGATCCCCTTGCTGCTTTCTTGGTCGCCATGGGTCTTCACCCGGCGGTCGGAAGTCGGGGAGGTGATGTGGCCATCACCTCCCCTTTTTTTTGCCTTGTGGCATTCTCTCCCCACAGTCCTTCGTCCCCATCAGTTCTATCGCAAGAGGCCGCACTTCTCCAAACGGTGAGATTGTCCATCTGGTTTTTGGACCTGTCCGTCCCTTTCTGTATTCCATTGCATCAGGATTCCCTCGCGAGTGCGATGAGACACGGTCGAGAGTGTTCGATTCTGAATCGGTCGGGAACTTTCGGGGCGAGGTGGACGGGAGATGGAGGGTGAGTCACTGATGGGGATGTGTCATCGGATGGTGTGGACGATGATCGAGTCGGCGGAAACGTGACGATGAAAATATGAATGGAGAAATCGCATTCGTACTGCGAGTCGGAATTGCGGGAGTTGGATGTGAGCGTGAGTGGGGGAGAGAGGCGAGGAGGCGACGTGACCGTCGCCTCCTCATGGTGCGACTACTTCTTCTTCTTCGCGGCAGCCTTTTTTACAGGCTTCTTCGCTGCTGCTTTCTTCGTGGCCATGAGTACTTCACCCCCCTTCGGTGTAAAAAGTTGTGAGTCGATGTGACAGGTATAGCAGAGATTGCGCGGCGAGTAAATTACTTCCGTGCGGATTTTGTTAGCCGGTTGGAAAATGGGCGGGGCTCCCGTATCCCGGGATCCACTCCCTTGTGAGGGGCGAAGGTCGGTTGGGGCAAGGAGACGTATGCGAGTTGAGCCGTTGGAAGTGGGGGTGTGGATGATCGTCTCGCGCATGCGGCGCGCAATGCGATCGGCGCTGATCGTTTGCTGGCGCTAGTTTCCGGCTCTCCTGCTGTCCATGCAGTGAGGTGTGGCGCGTCGGTGACTGTCGATGATCTGGCTATTCTGATTTTCCGATGCTCCGTCGAAGGGGTGCGGGAGAGGATGAGGCAGACGTGTGGTCCGGGTTGCGCGGGTGATCCGATGACGTAGGCTCATGAAAATATTTTTCATGGAAGGCCCTCTCCACCCCCCAACATCGGTGTTCGATGGAGTCCTGAGTCAGGATCGCGAACCCGCAGTGGACGCTGCACGATTCATCTCCTGATTCGACTTCATTGCCGACACATGGTCCGGTCGCGTTCGGATTCACATCGACATGACTGCGTTCGCATGGAGGCTGGTGCTGCTAGGGATCAACGGGCGGCGGCCTTCTCGCAGATCGGCTACCAGCGGGCTACCGCCCGCCCTTGCGTCAGGCCGCGCCGGGGCGTAGGCTAATACTATCTTCTCGCAGCCGCCTCATTCTGTAGGTGGTGCTATGGTCCTCCGTGGAGCTTCAATCCAGCGGTTCGGACCTGCCGGGTGTTTCCCTTTCACCAGACGGGCGGTCGACTATAC
>CAYHNM010000136.1:0-5062 GCA_964357985.1 uncultured Nitrospira sp.
CGCCACGATCGAGGAATCAGCGGTCCCGGCAGGTCCCTACGATGACGCACTGTCGGCTCTTGTCAATCTCGGGTATCGCCCTCAAGATGTCAAAGACGCCTTGAAGAGAATCTCCAAGACCGTCGAAAGTCAGGCGGGTCTCAAGGAATTGATTCGTGAGGGTTTGAAAGAACTTGCGAGGGGGTAAACGATGAGGATATCTACGCGCGCACGAGCGATGGTCCAGTGCAGTTTGGTGGCGGGATCTCTCTTGGGACTTCCGTTTGCCGGATGGGCGCAGGACGCCGGCGAGCAAAAGAGCATTCGCATGACCTGCGGAACGTGCCCCGATGGGTACGCGACCACCGGCACCACGCAGGCTCCGTCAGTCTGTAAAGATGGAGATCCGACGCTGGTCCAGTGTGTGCCACTGGGGGCCAACATGCTTCCTGTGTGCGGTTCCTGCCCCGAGGGCTATGTGGAGATCGGCAGTTCGTCGCTTCCCTCCCGTTGCGGCAATAAAGACGGTGGACGACTGTCGCAGTGCCAGCTGCAAAAGATGGAGCAAAATCTACCCGATCCCACACAAGGCGCAAAGACCTGTCCTCCTTACTGCGGGAGCGCAGCTCAACCAGGCCAGGGAGCCTTGCCGCCGGTCCCGCGTTTTCAGCAGGCCCCGGACAACAAGTAGCACCGTCGCACGAGATTGTTATGACCGAACGGCTCCTCGCACAGCGGACCACCGACGATGACCGCAGCATGGAAAACGTGCTGCGGCCGCAGTCCTTCAACGACTACGTCGGGCAAGAGCGGATGAAAGAGTCGCTGCGAATCTGCATCGATGCAGCTCTGCAGCGGGGTGAGGCGCTCGATCACACCATTTTTTACGGACCTCCCGGCCTCGGGAAGACGACGATCGCGCACATCATCGCCAAGGAAATGGGAGCGTCGCTCCGTTCAACCTCCGGGCTCGTGCTGACTCATGCCGGCGATCTGGCGGCGATCCTCACGAATCTCCAAGAGCACGATGTCCTCTTCATTGATGAAATTCATCGCTTGCCGGCCTCCGTTGAAGAGGCCCTCTATCCGGCGATGGAGGACTATCAGCTCGATTTAGTCGTCGGGCAGGGGCCTGCGGCCAGAACAGTTAAGCTGGATCTTCCGCAATTCACATTGGTGGGAGCCACGACGAAAGCCGGCGCGCTGACCTCCCCGCTCCGTGACCGGTTCGGACTCGTGTACCGACTCGACTTCTACTCACCGACCGATCTGGAGCGCATCGTGACGCGGTCGGCTGGCGTGTTAGGCACATCGATAGATCATGCCGGTGCTGCAGAGATTGCGAGAAGAGCCCGAGGCACTCCGCGCATCGTGAATCGCTTGATCCGGCGTGTCCGGGACTATGCGCA
Organism: uncultured Nitrospira sp.; assembly: GCA_964357985.1. Lineage (GTDB taxonomy): Bacteria > Nitrospirota > Nitrospiria > Nitrospirales > Nitrospiraceae > Nitrospira_D. Next base: position 1,389 of record CAYHNM010000136.1, read on the forward strand.
GATTAAGGCCGAAGGGCATATCACCAGGCAGGTGGCTCAGGAGGCCCTGGCCTGGTTGGGAGTCGATAGTGCCGGGTTTGATGACATGGATCGGAAGATCCTGATGACCATCATCGAAAAGTTTAACGGGGGACCGGTCGGAGTGGAATCCCTGGCCGCAGCGGTGCAAGAAGAGAAGGGGACCCTCGAAGATGTGTACGAGCCCTACCTCATTCAAGCCGGCTACCTCGACCGGACCGGCCGCGGCCGCCAAGCGACAAAGCTCGCATTCGATCACTTCAGCAAGCCAACCGATCAGCTGTTCTAGGGACTGAAGCTTGCGCGGCTACATCACCGCATTAGCGCAGGGCACGCCGGAAGATACACGATTGCAAGACCTGAATCCGATTTACCGAAGTTGGAGGAAGCTCGATCTGAGTGCGGACGGAAGATCGTTTATCGACGTGCAAAGTCAAGAACGACCCCATCTCTCTCTTCCCGACGAGGAAGATTGGTTTGGGAACTTGATTGTGTGTAGCTGAGAAATCGAGAAGCCAGCTTCCGAGATTGCTGGCGATGCAAAGGCTGCCAAGGGCTCGTGCGGGGACAAGGGAAACAGCCTTATCTATGAAACGGCTGTCGGGCGTGCCTACCCTACCGCAGCGCCACAAGCGCTGACTCAACCCAGCCGAAGCCAATTTTCTCCTGCTCCAGACGCACGTTCTTGCCCGAGCGGTTGTCCCGCAAATTATCGTAAAGCGCTCGCTCCTCGTGGTTCAGCCGGGGCAAGCCTCGCAGCGTCTGCTTCTCTTCCTTGCCCCACTGTGCCTTGAAAGCAAGCAACGTGGCGTGATCCATCAGGAGCGACTCGACGTGTTCGAAATGGGCGCGCAACTGATCAAGAATCGCGAAGCCGTGGGTGTCTATATCGCCCCAGTAATGGACACGACAATGCGAGAGCCACGCGGCTTGGGCCAGCATCTCGAAGCCGTAACCTGCACCGAAAATGACCAGGCTGTCCGTCACGTTCGGAAATGCCAAGAAATTGATCTCGTTCTCGGTGATGAAGACACGCGAGACCTTGGGGTCGAGACGGGCAAAGCTCTCGACATCAAGGGTCATGTCCTGTTCGCCTCCCGTCGGCAACAGCTTGCGCTCACGGTCGAGGATGCGAAAACGGATACGCAGAGGCTTCTCGCGAAATCCATAGCGAGTGGCGAACTGCATGACTCCGGAGACCGAGGAATTGATAGCCTCAGACGGCAAGGTCAGATCCAGCAATTCCGAGAGCACGCCGCGATGCACTTCGATAAACTTGCTATGCACTCCCACAATATCCACTTGCCGCAGATACACGCTGGGTCTGGGATGCGCCTTCAACCAGGCGACGATGTCCAGCAAGCCCCCCCATTCGTCGAACAGTTCGAGCGCACGCAACGGTCGCTTGGCCAGCCAATCCAGCAAGGCCGGTTGGCGCTCGCGGGTCTGTTCGATCAACGCGTTAAAGCGGGCGGCTTCCCTTTGCTTGCCAATCAACGCCAGTGCGTCTTCGACCGTATCGATCCATACCTCGGCGGGAATGGCGTTTGTGCCTAGCACACGGTGTCTCAGCTCGCGCGTCTCCACCCGGCAACGCGGCATCTCCCGAAGATCTGCGATCCAGGCACGCACCTCGTCGAAGCGATCAGCTAACTCGCCAGATGCGGGTCCCTTGAACATCAAGTGCCGCGGAAACACCGATTCCCCCGTGACCAAACTGGCCAGAATCTCACCGCGGTCCCACCACTTTTGCACCTGGGCTCGTAGATCGGCCGGCCTTGTCCAGTTCATCCGACCGTCCTCGCCTTCTCGGCGCGGTATTCCTCAATGGAAAGATTGCGCAGCTTGGATGCACGGCCTTCCTCGTTGTGGACAAACCCGACGCTGGAGACAAAGGGTTCGATGATGTGGATCTTCTGCAACGGTGTAACGATCAAGAATTGCAGATTGAGCTGTGCGAACAACCTCAGTCCGTATTGCGCCGACTCATCGGAGCCTCGCCCGAAGGCTTCGTCAATCACCACGAAGCGGAAGGAGCGGGAGCGCACCGCGCCCCATTCCAGACCGAACTGATAGGCCAAACTCGCGGCCAGGATGGTGTAGGCTAGCTTCTCTTTCTGGCCTCCCGATTTGCCGCCCGAATCAGAGTAGTGTTCGTGTTCGCGATCGTCCTCACGCCAGCGCTCGCTGGCCGCAAACCCAAACCAGTTGCGCACATCGGTCACCTTGGCCGCCCACCGTCGGTCCTGCTCGGATTGCCCCTCTCGGCCGCGAAGGCGCTCGATGATGCGCTTGACCTGCAGGAATTTTGCCTCTGAGTATTGTGCGTCGTCGGAGCCGGTCAGTGTCCCTTCGGTGCATGCGCGCAGTTCGGTTTGGAAATCGCGGATGTCGACATCCGGCGTCGGCTGAGCTTCCAGCACGATATAGCGGCCGGTGTTGTAGGGGATCTGGGTGAGCGACTTGTTGATGCACGCGATACGCTCCTTGATCGTTTCCCGCTCTCGAGCCAACTGCGACTGGAAATTCGCCACCTCGTTGATGGTGTTCTCGTTCAGCAGTTTCTTGAAACGCTCTTCGAAACGAGGCAGATCGTCGGCCTGCAGGTGGTCGAGCATGTTTCGGTATTCGAAAGCAGCGTCAATGCTTGCATCTACATCCAAAGTTTCAAGTTTGAATTCCTCTTTGTATGAGGTCATCGCCTTGACGATCCGCTCCCCCAAATTGCCGAGTTTCCTGCTTTCGTTGTCAATTTGCTTTTGCAACCAGTCGCGCATTTCGCGCTCGCGGTTATCGCAGGATTCGACAGTGAGTAGATGCTCGCCCAAAGCCTCGCTGCGTATGGTGTCGAGTCGCTCGAAATACGCGGAGTGGGCAGCAATGGTCGGTTCATCCAGTATCGCTTGCGTTTGAACGCGCAAGGCTTCTGCATCAGTCTTCTTCTGTTCGGCTTTTGAGCGCTTATCCTTGTGCTCCTCCAACTGAGCTTCCGTGCCATTCAATGCTGCAACGACCTCAGCCAGCCGCTCGGTCAGTTGCTTCAGCACATCGGAGGCAGACTCCAGCCTCTGCTTCTCGTCCGTCAACTGCGCCACCTCCACGGCAAGGGACGGCCAGTCGAGTTCGCGGAAATCAGCGTACTCGTCGAGTTTCGACAGTGCCGTGAGACGATCCTTGAGGGCATTCTGTTCGGTTTGGATTTTGCTGATGCGGCTGCCCAACTCGCCCAGACTCGCCTCCAACTTCCTCTCTTTGGCTTCGAGCGCGGCGATCTTTGCAGCGTTGGTCCATCCCAGCACATAACGACTACGGTCATCCAGCCGATGACGGTCGTCCTTCTCGTGACGCTCGCCGGGCGCTTTGATCTGACCTGCTCGCGTGATGGCGCGTATCTCACGGCGGAATTGCTCTTGTGTCGCGCAACAAGCCACGTCGAAACGATGCGCCACCTCGCGTTCAAGCCAATCGTAGAAAGGAGAGTCGGGTTTGATGGCCAGCTTGCGCGCCAGGGAATCCCGGTGCAGGTTGGGCAGTTCGCCACGAGAACTCTGGCGTATCCGGAAATATACCAGCCGCCCCCTGAGGTGCGTTCTATCGACCCAGTCCACGACTTCTGCGTAGTGCTCATCCGGCACCAGAAGCGACAAGCCGAAGTT
>CAYHNM010000137.1:0-2035 GCA_964357985.1 uncultured Nitrospira sp.
GAAGGCGAAGATACGGTCATGGCGGCTTGGCCGTTGAGGACCGTGCCTTTCACATGGATCAGCGACTGGCCTAGCGCGACGGCGACACGCAGGTCGGAGACATCGGCGATCTCCAATGGGGGTGCCGTCGATTTGAACGGCACACGTGTCTTGGCCATGATGGTGAGATCCTTCAGCTCCACCGGCTTGGTCAGCGGGACGACGATCGGCAGATCAGCGGTGTTGAGTGAAGGGGATGACACCGTCACATGGGCCTGGCCGTTGAGGACGGTCCCTTTGACCTGTACGGAGGAGTGTCCCATGATGAGCGCCAGGCTCAGATTCGAGATGTCTGCCAGCTCCAGCGGCGACACACCTTGCTTGAGTGGGTACAGCGCCTTGGCAGTTACCAGGAGGTCTTTGATCAGCAGCGGCTTCTGCAGCGGCAGCGCGACGGGAAGATCGGCCGTGTTGATGGCGGGAGCAGACAGGGTCGCATCCAACATGCCCCCGACGAGAGCCCCCTTCACGGCGAGCGCAATCTTGCCGAATCCCAACGCGAAGTCGTACTGCTGCACGTCGAGTGTTTCGACCAGCGGACCGAATCCGCCGTCCAGCGTGACCGGAAGATTGTAGGGCAGCACCGTGGCCTTGAGGTGGATCGAAGGCGTTTGACCGAGACGGACGGACTGCAACAACAGTTCGAGATCCTGCACCTGGTATTCCGTGACCGGCGCCGTCGAAAGATCGCGATAGGTCAGCGTTCCGCCTTCGATCGAGACGCGATCCACGGCGAACAAGGCCAGGATTTGCAACGGATCTCCGCCGGGAGGCGGAACCGTACCAGGCTCTGCGGTAGACGAGGACGCTGTCCTGGCCCCGATGGTCGATACATTCATCACGCCGTCTTTGTTGGTGATGACCGTTATGACCGGATCGCGCAGAGAGATCTCCTCGACTTCCACCTGCTTACTCAGGAGCGGCAGGAGTTTCACCCCGACGTCCAACGATGTCAGCGATGCAAAGGGCCCGGCACTGAAGGCCGGATCGTCGAGGATGGTCACCCCGCCTACACGGGCGCCGAGGCGAGGCCAGATGGTCAGGCGGATGTCTTGGAGTTGGACCTTGCGATTCAGAGCCTCTTCGATCAACGGTTTGTACCGGTCTTGATATCGGTTCAGATCGATGAGAAACGGGAGGGCAAGGATCACGCCGACGAGGAGCACGAATCCGATAACCAGGCTGACGATGATTTTCACAGCAGTCTCTCCGATCTCTTGGCAGTATAGGAAGCAAGCGGCGGCGGGTCAATGCGGGTGAGTGACCTGTTTGTCCGAGCGGAGCAGCGACAGCCGGACGTGAGGTGGTAGGAATTGTGAGGGGCGAGCTGCCCGGCGGGCTACAGCGCTCCGTTCGATGAACGGCTGAAGCGATCGGCGAGGAGAATGCCCGTGGTTTTCAGCTTCTGCTCACTGATGGTGGACCGGACAGCCGAGAGCCGATTGGAAAAATCCGGATGCGTTTTGAAGAAGGCCCGGTCGTCGCCTTTGAGGGTCCGTAGCCGGTCCAGGAATGTCTCGTAGGCAGTCGGGTCGTAACCCACGCGCGATGCGAAGATGACTCCCAGACGGTCGGACTCCAGTTCCTTGCCCTGGTCCAGTCCCTCGTCCAACAGCTTCTTGACCGCTCCGTCGATCACGTTCTTGAACGCGTCGGGGTTCTTATTGGCGTAGGCCAGGCCGGTTTCCGCCACGCCGGCGATCTGTTTGGACCGCTGAATGACGTCGAGGATATGTTTCTGGGTGACGTGACCGATCTCATGGCCCAACACCGCCGCGAGCTCGGCTTCGTTCTTGATTGTTTTCAACAACCCGCGGGTGACAAAGATATAGCCGGCGGGCGCGGCGAAGGCGTTGATCGAGTCATGGTTGAGGACGGCAAACCGATAGTCGATGTCGGCGCGATCACAGGTCAAGGCCACGCTACGGCCGACCAGGTTCACATAGCGGGTCAAGTCCGGCTGATCGTAGACCCCGCCGTAGCGGGCCACCACCTG
>CAYHNM010000137.1:2135-5048 GCA_964357985.1 uncultured Nitrospira sp.
ACCCGATTGGCATAACTTTCCGACGCTTTATCAAGCCCGCGGGCGCCGGCCGAGGCCGTGACACCCGAGGCCTCGGTTCGTCTGAATCCCTTCCCCAGGGCAGCCAGCTCGTTGTCCCCTCCCGTCGGTCTCGACTCGGACACATTGCCGGAGTAGATCCAGCCTGTGACACCTTTGGCGGTCTTGACCTGCACCCAGCGGTCGTCCCGCTTCACCACCTCCAAGGCTTCTCCGATCTTCAGGTTAGCCACGACGGGGTCCAGTGAGGTTTTCCCCGAACGTAATTGCGCGCTCTTGGCTGAGACATAGAGAGTCTCTCCAAAGGCGGCATTGGTCATGGCGGTTACCATGAAGACCATGATGGCAAGGAAGGTATGACGGTGATTCACGGGAGCCTCGCTCACTTCGATGTGAGTTCATACACGCCATCCCACTCTTCGGGAGGCGGAGCTATAAGGTACTCCTCGGCTCTTTCCAAGTAAACCCGTGCCGGGCCGTCCTTCGGGTCGAGCGCCAGCGCGGCCTCAAATTGCGCGGCCGCTGTTTTGAAATCTCGTTGCTTGTAGGCCTCGAGTCCGATTCGATAGGTCTCGATGACACGGCGTCGTTCATCAGGCAGGCCTCCCTTGCGGGCGAGCAATTCGAAGACTACCACGGGATCCTGTTTGCCTTTGACCCGCATGCGGTCGATTTCTCGCGCTTCGATGTCCGCGGCGGCGAGTTCGTAGGTGCGGGGACCTAACAGGATCAGCGTATCGTAAAACTTATTCGCGCCCTCCAGGCGAGAGGCCAGATTCACGGCATCGCCCATCACCGTATATTCCATCCGCGCCTGCGATCCCATATTGCCGACCACGAGCCAGCCGGAATTGATCCCGATGCGCGCGCTGATCTCCGGCTGTCCCTCGGCTTTCCACCGCTCGCGCAGCCTGGCGAGCTCCGCCTGTGAGTCTAACGCGGCAAAGCAGGCAAGGCTGGCGTGATTGGGCTCTCCGCGCGGCGCCCCGAAGATCGCCATGATGCCGTCCCCCAGGTACTTATTCACGTTGCCCCGGTGGCGGAGAATGATTTCCGTCATGGCCGAGAGATACTGATTCAGGAGTTCGACAAGCCTCTCCGGATCCATCTGTTCCGAGATGGAGGTGAATCCGGCGATGTCAGAAAAGATCACGGAGAGTTCTTTTTTCTCGCCTCCGAGCCGGATCGCTTCCGGATTCCGCATGATCTCATCGACCACCTCGGCCGCCATGTATTTGTCGAAGACTGTCCGCAGTTGCCGGCGCTGTCGCCCTTCCGTGAGGTACTCGACGGTCGCGGCGGTGGCAAACGAGACCGCCAGCGCGCCTTCGGGAACGGCGAGATCGAGCCAGAGCCCGTGCGATGTAAAGGCGTGAACGGCGAGTCCGTAGTACGCGGTGGCCAGGCCGGCGATGGTGGCCGCCTTGACCCACTGGGATTGCATCAACATGAAGGCCCATGCGGTGGCAAGCGTCAGGACGAGTGTGGAGGCCGCGAAGACCGCCCACGACGCCGGCTGGAGATGGCGCTGTCGCAGCATGTTATCGAGCGCCGACATGTGGATGAGGACGCCGGGTGCGAAGGGGGAGAGTGGTGTTACACGGAGATCGTACGTCCCGGCGGCGGTGGTGGCAATGAACACGATTTTGTCGCGAAACAGCGCAGGGTCCAGCAGGGGCGGCTTCCCGCCTTGCATGTCGATGTATGAGCGGAGGATGGCTCCGATGGGATAGACGGGGTAGACCCGATTCTCCAGCGATCCGTGCCAGTCGATGACCATGTCTTGTTCAGCGGTCAGGGGAATCGTCACCGGTCCAAGGCGAAGTTCCCGAGGATGCAGGGCTGCTCGATCCGCTTGCAGGAGGTCGCGCGCGACGGTCGTGCTGATGTGCAGGAATGCCCGCTGCTGAGCGTACGCCAGTGGGAGGAGGCGGCGGGTGGTTCCGTCGATGTCCGGGGTCAGATTGATATATCCGAGACCGTGAGCAGCCTGCGCGAATAGCGGCAAGGGCAATTTTGCCCCGGCATAGGGCGGGACTGTTCCGGGTGGCAACGTGTTCTGATCGTCGAGCGCGATCGTGGCTTTTTTCAAGATGTCTGGCGGATATTCTTGCGCACTGGAAGCGGTCGAGCCGCCGGAGGGCTTTTGCTCGTCCTGCATCAGAAACGGCAGGTAGACGTTTCCGGCGGCCCGCATCTCTTCGGCGAATACCGCATCAAACTCCTCCCCTGATCGGTCCGGTTCGAGAAACAGGAGATCGAAGACCACGGCCTTGGCGCCGGCCTCTTTCAAGTAGTGGACGACATACCCGTGCCGGTCACGGGACCAAGGCCACTGGCCGTAGGATTCCAGGCTGGCCTCATCCACAGCAACCAGTACGATGTCGTTCCCGGCCTTGGTGGAATCTGCGTAACGATGAAACCTATGGTCGAGTGTTTTGAGTTCTGTGACGGTGAGCCATCCTGACCAGTGCAGGGCCAAGGCGAGGAGCCATATCGCTCCTCCTACCACCGTTCCTGAGATCACTTTCTTTCGTTGCGTGGCAGCTTGCATCTCACGGCTCCACCGTCGATGACAGGAAGCGGTCGGGGATCAGTTCCCGGACCGACGGAAGAATTGGAGGATCTTCGCGGTGAGCGACGTTCCATCCTCTGCGACGGACCGCAGTTTTGACGCGCGATCGGCGGTTTCGCGCGTGGCCGCCAGCGCCGACTGCCGGGTCGTAAGGATTGCGCCGAATTGTTCTGCCAGGCCGGGGGTCCGGGATATCACGTGGCTCATGGCGCTCTTGCCGATGACCGTGACGGTCAGTTGGGATTTTGCCTGGACCGTGGCGGAGCGTGGGGCTCCGGTGAGCAGGGACATTTCGCCGAAGAACTGCCCTTTCTTGAGCG
>CAYHNM010000138.1:0-5016 GCA_964357985.1 uncultured Nitrospira sp.
AGAAGGGCCCGGCGCGCACGTTTTCGACGATTCAATTGTATGACATTCAGTTGAAAGCGGGAGGCCGTGCAGTAGTGACGGTGCCCGAAGGGGACAACAGCTCGATCTTTGTGTTGCAGGGCCGTGCCTCGGTGAATGGATCACGCGAAGCCGGCGAAGCCGAACTCATCGTCTGTGAGCGGAACGGCTCCCAGATCACGATCGATGCGCAGGCAGACAGCCGGCTGTTGGTCATGAGCGGCACGCCGATCGATGAACCGATCGCCCGCTATGGTCCCTTTGTCATGAATACCCGTGAAGAGTTGGTGCAGGCGGCGCAGGATTATCAAGCAGGAAAGATGGGACATTTGTCGTGACGGAGACGTCGCTCGATATCGAGATCTATTCCGACGTCGTCTGTCCCTGGTGCTACGTCGGGAAGCGACGGCTTGAGCGAGCGCTGACGGAGTTCGGAGGAGACGTACGAGTGACCTGGCGGCCGTTTCAGCTGAATCCCACGATGCCGCAGGCCGGTATGGATCGTACCGCCTATCTCGAAGCGAAGTTCGGGAGCCTGGATTCATTCCGGCAACTGGAGGAGCATGTGCAAGTGGCCGATGCATCGGAACGGATTACGTTCGCCTTTGAGAAGATTGCACGGACGCCGAACACGTTTGCCGCGCACCGGCTGATTTGGTTTGGTGCACAGGAAAGTTGCCAGAACGCAGTCGTTGATTCGCTCTTCCAGGGCTATTTCGAGGAGGGTGCGGATATCGGATCGATCCCCACCCTCGTCGGCCTTGCTACCCGTGCAGGTTTGAATCAGGCCTGTGTGGAACGCATGTTTCAGAGCGATGAAGGTACAGCGGAGGTCAAGACGGAGGAAGCCGCCGGTCATAAGCTCGGCATTCGCGGTGTTCCCTACTTCATCATGAACGGAACGTACGCGATCTCGGGTGCGCAGCCGGTGGAGACGTTTGTATCGACCCTCAAGCGGGTGGCGGCGGATGGCGCCGGACGAAAGGCAGGTGTGTGATGGCGGTGCAAGTCTATGGCTGTAACCATATCGTGATCGAAGTCACCGATGCCAAGAAGGCCGTGAAGTTTTATTCGGATGTGTTCGGCTTGAAGATGCTCCGAGGGGGTGAAGGTGCGGCCTGGTGCAAATTGGGTGAACATCAGTTCCTGGCGATCTTTGAGGTCGAGCAACTGCAACCGGATCGCGTGAAGCACTTTGGTCTGATGGTTCGTGATGCCAAGCAGGTCAAGGAAGTGCGACAGAAGCTGACGAAGAAGTACAAGCTGAAGATGCATCCGGGTTTCCGCTGTGACTTTCGCGATCCCTGGGGCAATCGCATTCAAGTCGGCGATCTGAGTGACGAATCGCTCGTGTGGCTCCTTCCCTATCAGGAGGTGCAGAAGGCCGGCATCACGTTCGGGAGGTGAACCCATGAAAGCGCATTATCTCGGCCACGTCGTGTTCTATGTGAAAGATCTGCAACGGTCGCTCGCCTTCTATCGCGATCTGTTGGGCTTCAAAGAGGTCGGGAGGATTTTCAACGGCGCGGCAGCGGCACTCACCTCCGGCCGCACGCACCATGAGTTGCTATTAATTCAGGTGGGCGATGCGCCAGGTCCTTCAACAGGCCGTCGTCGGGGCCTCTATCACATCGGCATCAAGGTCGGCGACAGTCTTGATGAACTGCGCGCCGCGAAGCAGGAACTGGAACAAGCCGGTGTGACTATTGATGGCATGAGTGATCACACGGTAAGCCAGAGCTTATACCTGCACGATCCGGACGGGAACGAAGTCGAAGTGTATGTCGATGCGGATGAGTCGGTATGGAAGAACGATCCGGCGGCGGTCGTGTCGCCGATCAAGCCGCTGTATTTATAATCTCACAAGGAGGGACCACACATGGAAAAGCCGGTCATCGCAGCCAAGCAACCGGCGGTCTTATCGTTAGAGCCAGGCACCTACTATTGGTGCCGCTGCGGGCGTTCGAAGAGCCAACCGTTCTGCGACGGATCGCACAAGGGCACGGAGTTCACACCCATGGAGTTTACGACGACTGAAAAGAAGCAGGTGGCGTTGTGCCAGTGCAAGCAGACCAAGAACCCGCCGTTCTGCGATGGAGCGCATAAAACGCTGTGAAATCTTTGATGGAGTGTGAGTCCTAGGTCGTTTCCGGTTGTCGCTTCCAGCGATTGTGCAGCCAGAGCCAGCTTTCGGGATGGCGACGGATCACCTGCTCGAATTGCGTGGTCATGACCTGAGTGTAGATCTGGATCCGTGCAGCGGGATCTTCGACCGGTGGAAAGACTACGGGCTCAAACACGAGGCGGAAGCGTTCACCGTTACGCACGAGATAGGCAAACATGACCGGTGCGCCGGTGCGGATATGCAACAGTGCCGGCAGTGTCGTCGAGGAGGCGGGGCGGCCGAAGAACTCGACGAAGACGCCGCCGCTCGACAAGCTCTGATCGATCATCATGCCGATGATGCCCCGGTTCTTGAGACATTTGAGCGAGGCTTTCACGGCGTCTTTCGGGAGGATGATATTCAACCCGCTGGCCGTGCGCTTCTCATAGACCCAACGATCGACCGAAGCGTTGTGGACCGGGCGGGCGATCACCGTCATGTTGCCGAAGACACGCTGCACCAGCGCGCCGGTCAGCTCCCAGTTGGTGAAATGGGCGGTCAGGCCGACAATGCCTTTACCTTCCTTAATGGCGGCGTCCACATGTTCGCGGCCTTCGATCTCTACCAAGCGGTCGATGGAGCCGTCGGTAAAGTCGGACACCCGGGAGAATTCGACCGCGAGCCTGCCGAGATTGCGCCAGACCGCCCGGGCAATGTGAGAGCGCTCGGCTTCAGACTTTTCCGGAAATGACAGGGCCAGGTTGCGCAGCACGAGATGGCGTCGTTTCGTGATGACATGCGAGACGACCAGGCTGAGCTGTTCGCCGAGTCCGATGGCCCAGGAGCGCGGCAGAGCATGGAAGAGCAAGTCGGCGAAACGCACAAGGCCATACTCAAAAGCTTTTTTCATCGTACGAAAGCACCTACTCCTTGCATATTGGCCGGTGAAGCGGGTTGATTGCCTGGAGGCCAAGAATAGGTGAGTCGACGGGCTTCCGCAATCGTAAAGATCGCATGACGGCTTGCGGCATCGAGGTGGTAGAGAAACAGCAGAGGGAACAGGTAGACTGATCCCCGGTGACTCCGTAGGTAGGGAACCTTCAATATGAATTGTTTCGGTCCACAACCAATATTTGCCATCGTCGCGCTCCTCTCTTTGGGGAGCGTGGTCTCCGGCTGCAAGCAGGAAGCCGGATCGGCTCCGGCGCAGCCGGTCGCTCAGGTTGAAATCATCACGGTGACGACGCAAACGATTCCGGATGAGCCGGAATTCATCGGCCAAGCGGAGGCCTCTCGCCCGGTCGAGATCCGTTCGCAGGTCACCGGGTTGCTCAAGGCGGTGCTTTACCCTGAAGGCCGGGACGTCAAGAAAGGCGACCGGCTGTATCAGATCGATCCGGTGCCGTTTCAGGCTGCTGCCGCCAGTGCGAAGGCTAAGATTGCTCAGGCGGAAGCCAAGCTGGTGCAGGCCAAGCAGGATCTGGAGCGGGTGAAGCCGCTGCTTGCCGAACAAGCCGTGAGCCAGAAGGATGTCGATGATGCCGTGGCTCAAGAGCTCTCGGCGAAAGCCGCCCTCCAGGGGGCCAAGGCGGATCTGATCAAGTCCCAATTCGATTTGGACAACACGCTCATTACGGCGCCTATCAGCGGACTGATCGAGCGGAGCCGCTATTACGAGGGACGTCTCGTGTCGGCGCAAACCGATTTGCTGACGGTGGTCCATCGCGTCGATCCGATGTTCGTGGTGGTGAACGTGCCGGAGAGCTTTATTTTGAAGCGGCGGCGCGACATCGAATCGAAAAAAATTCACCATCCGGGCGTCTATCAACTGCGGGGCCGCCTCACCATGATGGATGACACGGCCTATCCCCATGAGGGCGTGCTGGATCTGCTCGAGCCGGGGTTGCGAAGCGAGACCGGTTCCCGCCAGACCCGCATCACGTTTCCGAATCCGGATCGCTCCCTGCTGCCGGGCCAGTTCGTGAAGGTGCGCTTTACGGGAGATACCAAGACGGATGCCGTCTTGATTCCGCAGCGTGCGGTGCTGCAGGGGCCGCAAGGGCCCTTCGTGTATGTGGTGGGTCCGGATGAGAAGGTGCAGATCCGCGATGTGGTCGCGTCCACGTGGAAGGGCGATCAATGGATGATCGACGGCGGGTTGAAAGCCGGAGATCGTGTCGTGGTCAACGGTCTAATGACCATCGGTCCTGGTGCGCCTGTCAAGGCGATGCCGTGGAAATCGACGGCGGTGCCGGAGACGGACCCCGTTCCTCCCACTCCCAAACAAGGATAAATTGTGACGTCGCACGTTTTTATCGACCGGCCGATCCTCGCGTCGGTGGTTTCCATCATCATTGTCGTGATGGGTCTGCTCGCCTTGCAGTTCCTGCCGGTCGCGCAGTTTCCTGAAATCACGCCGCCGGTCGTCCAGATCGACGCCGACTATCCGGGCGCCAGTGCGGAGGTGGCCGCCGAAGCAGTCGCCCGCCCTATTGAGGTGACCCTTCCCGGCATCGACAATCTGCTCTATTTCGAGTCGACCAGCAGCAATGACGGTCATGTGACCATCAAGCTGACGTTCGAGATCGGGACGGATCCCGACATCGCCCAGGTGCAAACCCAGAACCGTGAAAAGCTGGCGGAGCCGCAGCTGCCGACGGAAGTCATCCGGCAGGGGGTGTCCGTCAAGAAGATGTCCCCGGACCTTGTGGCGGTCATCGTGCTGAAGTCGACCGATCCCCGCCATGACGCCGTGTTTCTCTCGAATTATGCGACGCTGCGCGTGGTCGACGATCTCAAGCGGGTCAAGGGCGTGGGCGACGCGCTGGTCTTCGGTCAGCAGAATTACAGTATGCGGGTCATTCTCAATCCTCATCAGATGGCGCAGCTCGTCC
>CAYHNM010000139.1:0-4981 GCA_964357985.1 uncultured Nitrospira sp.
GACGGACGGGAGTGAGGAATCATGGTCGTCGTGATCGTCATGCTCCGATATTAATAAACAAACGCAAGGGAAGAAACCCTTCTGCGTTTTTCACCCGACCCTGAATCCCGCGAAAATGTGCCGAGGACCGGATCACATCCACGATACTCAACGCTTCTATGTTCGTTTTCCTGACCTGCGAAGCATGGGCTTCAATGGCAGCAATCTTTTCGTCGAGCACCTGATCGATGTCCACAAAGACCGTGGGCGCAAAGTTTTGGGTCGTCGGACCTTCGTAGAACAAGACGTTTTTCGTGTACCGCGTCGCCGAAATCGCCGCCATGGCCAGATGACGGTGATCCTGGTGCGTGTCGTCGTGATAATGCACGAAGATAAAATGCGGATCGACTTCCTTGACGACCGCCTCGATAGACTGGATCAGCTCACGCCCCATCGGCACCGCAGTATCTTGGTACCCACCCCAGTAAATCCGTTCGGCACGCAGCCGCTTGGCCGCCTGTTCCTGCTCGAACTTCCGAAGTTCGCCGGCGCCGCCCTGCTCACCCTCGGTCATCACCATCAAAAATACCCGGTGTCCGTTCTGCGCATATTTCACCAGCGCCCCGCCGCACCCGGCTTCGATGTCGTCCGGATGGGCCCCGATCGCGAGAATCCGCATCGCCTCTGTGCCGTCGAATGTCATACCTGCCTCCTCGTCATGATCGCGATAACATCGTCGTCCGGTCATATCGCACACGATGACTGCGCAACTGATTCAATGCATCAGGGCCCGCACACAGCAACAAATCGATCGCCGATAAATTCGGCTCGAACGGTTCATAGACCTGTCGATACGCCGGATGGTGAAACTCCTGGATCTCCAATTCCACACCAGATACTTCAAACCTTGGCTGATCCATATAGCCTTCCGCTCCGGGCCCCGCGAGGTACCGCGTCGCACCAACAGCCTGGCAGAGATCGATCAGGCGATCCGTCGGCTCTTCGCGCGCAACCATCCCGGATGCACAGCGTAGCGGCGTCGTAATGCCATAGGACTGGAGCAGCCATCGAATCACCGCCAGATTCAGATCGGACAGCTTCGTCCAGGGCTGGTCATACACCCTCCGCAACTCCGGCAGATACCGGTCGCGGAACGGCGCCCGCGCATAGTGCATCTCCAGCGCCCGCAGATGCTGGTCTCGCCAGGCCGTCGTCGGATTGATCATCACATCCTGCACATGCTGGCCGAAACGATGCAGCACCGGCACCGTCAGCCATTGCCACCCGTCCGCCGTTCTGATGCGGTTCCGGTTCTGCCATTCGTTCTTCTTGAACTGGACCGTGTCCAGCACGATAAACAGATCGGCGCGATCGATCTTGTCGAGATACCCCAGCCAGGGCAGAAACTGCGGTTGATGAATTGTCACGCGCATGGGCTATCCACGTTCCTTCGTTTGAGCATCCACATAGATGGGATTGGTCAACAACTCGCCGCTCTGACCGACAACTTCCAGACGGTAATACGTGCCACCGTCCGGCACTGGTTGCGCATCTGCCAATTGGTAATGCACGGGGGTCTCGGCCTTCGTCATGCCGACAATCTCTCCTGACCGGATCACGCGCAGGCTGACCGGATGAGGCTTGCCGTCACGCGCAGAGAGCCGCACCGTGGCGACCGCGTGCGAGCCGGACGGCAGAGCCACGCGCTCTCCGATGCCGACAGTCGCCTGATCGCCGTCACAACCAAGACTGAACTCGTCCAACGTCAACATTACCCGATGATCCCCTTCGGCGACCGCATAGGCATGGCCGGACCTGATCGCCTCCAACACCGCAGCAACCGATCGTTCCTTAGCAAAGACCGTCGTCACCACACGGTCGAGATCCTTCCCCTTATCGGCCAACCCGTGAAAGGCGATCTCCCCGATCATCGTCGGCACAGCAGACTGTGCCGTACCCCTGTGCGCCTGAATCACCTGATCCCAGAGCCCGCCTGCGGCCGTCACCATCCTCGTATCCTGATAGAGGCCGCCGAACCCGGCATACCCGCCGGTCAAGGCCAGCGCTTCCGGATGGGCATCGGTCCTCACCGTCACCGTTCCCAGAGAACCGAAGGCATGCGACTGCAGGTCGCGCGCCTCCGTCATCGACCAGAGCACGACCGCACCGCGTTGATTCGCAACATCCACTAACGCCTGATAGGGTCGATAACCCAACTGCGATTCGTATGAACTGAACGGGGGCGTTCCGAGCGGCCAGGCATTCACCAGCGTGGCCACGGCCAACACCAGGCAGCATGCGGCGACCGTTCGACGCGCCGCACTCATCGGCTCACGCCAGCCTTCCACCAGTTGACGGCGGGGCTTCCATAAGAACAGCGCGGGAATGACCAGGAGCAGAGGCGCGACATTCGCGAGACTGGCTCCATCCATCGTAAAGGACGCCGGATTCCCGCGTGCCGGGAGCGCGCGATAATCCTCCGCCTTCGTCAGCCCCAACACCAGGAGATTGCGTTGCGCGTCATGCATCGCCAGATCGCCGCGCCACAGCGAACCGGTCCAATAATAAAAGGGCGCAACCTCGACTCCCGGCACGATCACCAGCTGAGGATGGCGCGCTTGCACCGATTGGATCTCATCGAGATAACGCTCGACCCCATAGGAGAGGACCGACGGAAAGCTGATGGTCTTCTTCAGCAGTCCGGGAAGAGGCTGGAGACCATACTCATACTCCAAAGAGAAATTGTCGGAGAGCACGATCGCATCCAGCCCCTGTTGTTCAGCTCTGGCCGCCAGAGCCTCCAGGCTCAACGTCCCGGTACTGGCCGTGCTATGGACATGGATGGCGACACGAAGCGGCACACGCTGTTCCGCGGCCGACACCATCGACGACCAGACCAACCCCGACAACGCGAGGCCGATCCAGGCTGCGACACCTACCGCGGTTTGCCATACGAAATTATGCATGGGCCTGCAAGGCTCTCCGATATACCGACTCAACGGCATCAACCATGGCCTGCACTCCGAATGCGTGCCCAATCGTGCGCGAGGCGTTCCGGCCGAGCCTATCGGCCAACTGCGGATCGCTCAGGATGCGACGCAACGCTTCGCTCAGCGCCCGACTATCCCCCGCCGCAACCAGCAACCCGTTCTCCTCATGTCGCACGATCGCAGGAATCCCGCCGACCCGGCTGGCCACGACCGGCAGACCAGCTGCCATCGCTTCGATCAATGCGCGCCCCATCCCCTCGTTGAGCGAAGGGAACACGAAGCAGTCCATCCCCGCCAGGCACCGCTCAATATCGTCCCGATGCCCGACCAGATGGATGCGATCACAGAGGCCCAACGAATCAGCTTGAGCGAGCAAGGCGTCATGTTGCCCGCCGCTCCCCACGATCACCACATGCAACTGCGGGAACTCGTCTTTGAGGTAACCCAAGGCCTCTACCAACACCCGATGCCCTTTGATATCCGTCAACCATCCGATCGATCCGACAATGGTCGCATCAGTCGGACAATTGAACCCCGGGGGAATCTGCCTGCCCGCAACTCGCGTGCGGCGAAACCGCTCCACATCGATGCCGCTGTGAATCACGGCAAACCGGTCGGCACGGCCGACCGCCCGCTCAAGATGGTCGTCCCGCTCCGCGCTCGTCAACGCCACGAGGGTGCTCGTCACGCGACACAGGATGCGTTCAATCTGTACAAAGACCCGGGATTTCCAGGGACCGAAGTGTCCGTAAAACACGTGCCCGTGCGGCGTATGCACAATCACCGGAACACGCGCCAACCAGGCAGCTACTCGACCCAATACACCCGCTTTCGAAGTGTGGGTGTGCACGATCGCCGGACGTTTCGCTCGCAGGATGCCGATCAATGTCCACAGGGCACAGAAATCCTTCCAGGGGCTGATCGGTCGAACGAGCGAAGGCACGATGACATAGGGGATGCGCTCCTTCTCCAAACAACGACACTGTTCCTCTGTCGCCGCCATGCCACCTTGCGCGTCCCATGATCCTGGATCGCCGGCAATCACCAGCGGCTCATACTGCGTCCGGTCATGCCCCAATACTGTGAGCATGGTGTTTTGCGCCGATCCGCCGTGATCGAGCCGCGTAATGATATGAATCACCGTACGTGCCGCCATGGAGATCCCTAGGCCGCCTTTCGTTCCGACATCGGCTTTGCAGAGAGCCGGATCAGCTCCGCGCAATGCTGCACCCAGTTGTACCGGCGTTCGACGAGACTGCGCCCTTTCCTCGACAACCGCTCCCGCTCCACCGGCTCCTCGATGCGACTTAAGACCCGCCCGAGCGCATCGGCAAATGAGCGACTATCCGTCCCGCTTGAAATCAGAATAGGATCGATCTGGCCCAACACTTCCGGAATCGCACCGACCGGCGTGCCCACGACCGGCGTGCCGCACGCCAGCGCCTCCACCGTCACAAGCCCGAACCCTTCGAGTTGAGCGGTCGGCATCAGAACCAGATCGGCAGCCTGGTAGTACGCCACCAGCTGCTCTTCAGGAATAAACCCGACCAGTCGAACGACCTGCTCCAATTGTCGCTGACTGATCCCCGCTTCTAAACGAGTCCGTAACGGTCCCTCGCCTCCGATCACCAACAGGCAGCGCTCACCAACTTGCCCCATCGCAGAGAGGGCATCCAACAACGTCTCCAACCCCATCCGTGGAACCAGATTGCGGACGGTAAAGAAAAGCGTCCGGTCCTCCGGTAACCCCAACGCTCGTCGCAACTCTCGTCGATCGGCAGCCGGACGAAACAGGCTCGGATCCGCCGCCCCCGGTATCAACACAATCCGCTCGGGCGCAATGCCATGCGTCGCCATCACCCGCTGCCGCATAAACTCACTCAAGACGACAATCCGGTGACAGCGACTCATCACCAACCATTCAATGCCGCGGCGCGCCCAGGCATTGACGCGCCGGCGCAGCCTCGATAACAACAAGGTCGCTGCCGCGGTGCGCGTGAGATACTCCTCAT
>CAYHNM010000140.1:0-4980 GCA_964357985.1 uncultured Nitrospira sp.
GAGCGGAGGGCCGAAGCCCGTGTCCGCATCCACGATCGCCGGGATCGTCACGGCCTTGGTGATGGCGGCTGCGTCGGACACGACTTCCGTCAGGGAGAGCAAGCCGATATCCGGCAAGCCTCGAACCGCAGACAAACCGGCGCCGGAGATGTAGAGGGCCTGGAAGCCGGCCCGCTCAATCTGCATGGCGGTCAACGCGTTGAAGGCTCCGGGCAGCACGACCGTCTGCTTCTCGATCAGCTCACGGAGCCGGTGTGCCTTTGTCTGTGCGGGGCGATCCATATTGTGTACTCCGACAACCGAGGCGGAGCGGAAGATTCAGGTTAAGCTCGGAAATGACGAGTCGGCATTCCTCAACCTCAGCCTTTCCGCCCTATCTCTATCTCAACCTCGACCTATCAGCTTCAGGAGCGGCATCAACCGATTGACTTCTTTGAGTTGGTCGAGCTTCCAGACCAGGTCGGTGACCTGGCTGATGCGGGCCCGGCCTAATTTTCCAATGGCCAACCGGCGAAACTTCGCTTCGATCTCATGGTCGGACATCGGATGTTTGGGATGGCCGAGCGGATGATCCACCTGTTGGACATAAGAGTTTCCGGCCTTCGTCCTGACGGTGATACGCGTCGGCATCGCCAGCGGATAGCGACCGGCGAACTCCGGCAGAGGCGCCACACGCACTTTCTGCATCAGTTCGTGTACAACGGGATCCGCCAGACGTTTGGCCTCGAAGGAATGCAGCGTCACCTTGCCGTCGAGGAGGGCGACGGCCGCACAATAGGGAAAGCTGTGATCGGCGGTCTCTCTCGTCTGAGGGCGCCACTTTTCGGGATCGCGCCCGATGATTTCGATGGCGACATCATAGCTGCCGATTTCAATGTCTGTGATGCCCGCAAGCACCTCGACTCCTTCCGCTTTGAGCAAGTCCTCCCTGAGCGCAAGTGCGGCCTCCACCGCCGTCTGCGCGTGATACTCCACCGGGTACGGTTTGACATAGGTATCCAGAATCTTGAACGGAGGGGACAGGCTCCCGTCCGGCGCTGGTGCCGACCCCCGTTCGCCCCCGAATGCAGGCAAATCGAGCGGTCCCGACACCAGTTTCATGAAGCCCTTCTCCCCTTCAAAAATCGGAGAGGGGCCCGTCATCCCTTGTTGAGCCAGCATGGCCGCAAAAACGCCGTTCCGCGCCGCATTCGAGAAGGCACAGGCTTTCCACATGGACAGGCCCCCGACACGCGTCTGCCGCAGCGCAATATTCGCGACACCCGCAAGATTGATGGCATGCAGAGTCTGTTCGTCGGAAAGTTTCATCACCTTGGCGGCGGCAAGGGCGGAGGAAAAGGGACCGTAGGTCACATGGTCCCAGCCGCGCGGGCGCAGCGCCGCTGCATCGCAGAGGCGGCACTGGACTTCATAAGCGAGCGCAATGGCCTGGATAATGCGTTTGCCGGACGCGCGGGACGCTTCTCCGACCGCGAGGATGGCCGCGATGTTGTCCGAGGGGTGCGCCGGCTCCTTCGCGAGGTAGGTGTCGTTGAAATCCAGATACCGGACAAGCGACCCGTTGGCGAAAGCGGCGAGATCCGGGAGCGTTTTATGACTTGTCCCCCATAACGTCGCGCCATTGGTCACTTTCACCGATTGACCGATGCGCCGTGCGATCCGACAGGGGTGCGCATTCCAGGCTCCGAGCGCACAGCCGAAGCTGTCGAGGATCCGCCGTTTCACTTCGTGTACGACGGGGCCGGGCAAGTCATCGTAGCACAGAGCCTGGCAATATCGAGCGAGGCGATCTGCGAGCATCGGCTACCTCACTGAGAAGACGTCAACCGCGGAACCGTGAATGGTCAATCGTCAAACGTCAATCGAAAGAGGTCAACCGACGTAGAGAAATGCTCCCCTGTTGTTCCCACGATTGACGAATGACGGTTGACGCTGGTCGCTTGACGCTTTTCCTCCACGTTTGACGGTTGACGAAGAACGTTCTTCACGCATCGGCGAACCTCGGTTGCCGCTTCTCAAGAAACGCTTGAACGGCTTCCTGCTTATCCCGTGTCACACAGAGCCGGCCGAACAATTCCGCTTCCCTGGCCAGCCCTTCAGACAGGGGAATGTCGAGCCCTCCCCTGATCGCATGCAGGGCCGCTTCAATGGCGGTCTTTCCTCGCGCCGTGATCAGAGCCGCGATCGCTTCGGCCTGTGCCGTCAACTCATGCGGCGGGACGACTCGACTGACCAAACCGATCCGCAGGGCCTCCTCCGCTGGCAGACTCTCGCCGGTGAGGATCAGCTCCGCCGCTTGGGAAGCTCCGACGACGCGCGGCAGCCGTTGAGTCCCGCCGAAACCGGGGATAAGGCCCAGTTTGATTTCCGGCAACCCCAGCAAAGCCCCGGCTGCCGCTATCCGAATGTGGCAGGCCAGGGCCAGTTCGAGCCCGCCGCCGACGCAGGTACCGTTGATGGCGGCGAGAACCGGTTTGTCCAACCGCTCGATGTGGCTGAACAGCGCCTGCCCGCGAATAGCAAACGCAGAGCCGCTATGCACGGTCGTGAGATGAGCCAGCTCATTCATATCCGCCCCGGCGCAGAAACACCGTCCGGTGCCGGTCACGATCACCACCCGGACATACTCGTCCTCCTCCACCTCCTTCAACACCAGTTCCAGCTCCTTGAGCGCGGAGAGGTTGAGGACGTTGGCCGGCGGATTATGTAATGTGATCCACGCAACGTGGTGCGAGATAGTCAACAGTTGATGAGGCATCATATCCTCCTCGCCTTCAGGCACCGGTGGCGTGCCGCATCGGATGAGGGGACGAACGCTGCAGATCACGGAGCCGTTGATGTTCGGCAATTGCAGCGACGAGTTCCGGAATCCCTTCCCCTGTCGTGGCCACGATCCGGAGCACGGTCGGACACCAGTCCCGCAAGTCTCGCAACGTGGTATCCGCGCCGGCAAGATCGCCTTTGTTGACGGCGACAATGTGAGCCACTTCCAACAAGCCGGCTTTCATCGCCTGCACCTCATCGCCGAGGCCCGGCGCCACGACTGCGACAACGGTGTGGGCAAGATCAACCACGTCCACTTCATTCTGACCGACTCCGATCGTCTCGATCAAAATGACCTCGTACCCCGCCGCCTCCAGCACCGCCGTGGCGTCGCCGGTCGCGCGGGCAAGCCCCCCATGATGGCCGCGCGCGGCCATGCTCCTGATATAGACTCCGTGATCGAGCGTATGCTCCTGCATCCTGATACGATCGCCGAGCAACGCGCCGCCCGTCACGGGGCTGCTGATATCAACCGCGAGCACTCCGACCTTCATGCCCATCCGCCGATAGGCGGTCACGAGTCGGGCGACCACCGTGCTCTTCCCTGCTCCCGGATAGCCGGTAATCCCGATCACCGCCGCACGGCGCGGGCCCGGCACAAGCAGTCGAAGAATGGCAATGCCGTCCGGGTCCCGATTCTCCAACAGCGTGATCACACGGGCGACGCAACGGACATCTCCGGCCTTGACCCGGTCGGTCAACGCCAGCCTGTCTCCCAATTCACGCCCGGTCTGCAGGCTCGAACCATACATCGGTCACCTTAAAGGCCGGTGCTTTCGCAAAACGGGCGGCCACCGGCAGGCCGATCCGCACCTCGTCCGGCCGGATGCCTTTGAGTCGCGAGAGAAACAACGTATCGGCGCCGTCGAACTCCACCAGAATCAGGGTGAAGGGCGTCTCTTTCAGAAAGGCCTCTCCCCCGTAGTGGCAGGTCGTGAAGGTATGCACCAGGCCGGTGAGCGGCAGTGCGAACCAGGAGGTCGCTGCGCCACACCCCATACAATGGGCGCGAGGAGTGGCATAGGTGTAGCCACAGGCGGTGCAACGAGAGCCCAGCAACCGGCCTTTCGTCAGACCGACAAAAAACGGCGAATCCTGGGCATAGCTGTGGTGATAATCGATCTCGTAGTGGTCCAGGAGAATTAACGGGTCCACTCCGTAGAGCACTGTTCCCTTGTCCATTTAGGTTGCCTCCAGAATGGATGCGGTGATGTAAGTCCCCGTGCCGGCATGACTGTGGATCAGTCCGCGTTTCGCGTTCCTGACTTGCAGTTTTTCGTCATTCAAGTGTTGACCGATGGTGCCCTGCAATTGCCAGAAGGCAAAGACTGCCTGCATCAGTCCTGTGGCGCCGACTGGGTGGCCGCAGGCCAGCAGTCCACCGGAAGGATTGACCGGGAGCCGGCCCTGTTTGGGCAGTTCAAGACCATAGTCGATCCCGGGCAAAAATGGCATGCCGCTCTCTACGAAACGGCCGCCTTCGCCGTACCGGCATAAGCCGAGGTCCTCGTAGGTCTGAATCTCAGAAGAGGTGTAGGCATCGTGGAGTTCGACGAAGCTCAGCTCCTCGATCGGGTTTCGGATCCCCGCCATCTCATAGGCCAGCTTCGCCGCCATGCGGCCTCCGCGGAACGAGTGGACGCCGGGATATTTGAGGTGCTGGTAGTCTGACTCCCGCTCATGCGGCAACAGAATCACCTTGCCATGGGGACGATCGGCCATCCGCATCGCGTCAGATCCGGAGCCAACCCCCGTGATCTTGACCGGCCGGTCACAGACCTTCCCGGCAAGCTCTTCCGATGCCAGGACGCAGACCGCCGCACCGTCGGACATGGTGCAGATGTCTTCCATCGTCAGCGGTGTGGCCACCATGGGGGACTCCCGCACCTGCTTGATCGTGAGACGTTTGGCCTTTTGCGCATAGGGATTATGCAGGGCATTCGCATGGTTTTTGACCGACACCATGGCCATCTGCTCCACCGTGGTCCCGAATTCATACATGTGCCGCCGGACCATCATGGCGTAGTACCCGCTGTAGAATCCGCCGACGGGGAAGTCGAAGTTCGTGTCGGAGGCGAGAGCAATGAACTCGTTCCCTTTCCAGGTGTTCACGCGCGACATCGTTTCAAACCCGAAGGCCAGGCAACAATTCATGCG
>CAYHNM010000141.1:0-4974 GCA_964357985.1 uncultured Nitrospira sp.
CGATCTTGCTCTGTCCGATGAAGTCGATCTGCAAGACGTATCCGTTCGATGCCGCGTCTAACAGGAAATAGGCGGATATGACAGTCATCGAGGTTGCCGCCGGTCTGATTCAGCGCGATGGGCGGTACTTGATTGCCCGGCGAAAGGCCGGTGTGCATCTCGCCGGCTATTGGGAATTCCCCGGGGGAAAGCGTGAAGGCGGAGAATCGCTGGAAGAATGTCTTCGGCGGGAGCTGCTTGAAGAATTGAATGTGCGCGTCGATATGCCTGTGCCTTACCGGATTATCAGGCATGAGTATCCGGAGAAGATTGTGGAGTTGCATTTCTTCCGTTGTGCCATTGAAAGCGGCGAAGCTGAGGCGTTGGATTGCGCAGAGCTTCGTTGGGTGTTGCCGGAAGAATTCAATCGGTTCACATTTCCACCTGCTGACGGAGTCATCCTCGAGTCTCTGCAGCGTGATGCGGTAATGGAGTCGCGATGAAAGTCGTATTGGATATTGAGACGATTCAAGCGCCTCGTGCGGAATGGGCACACCTGGTCGGAAAAGAGCATCCGCCGGAGGAGGAGTTGTCCAGGCACGGGGGGCTGGACCTTTTTGAAGCCGGTGCTGCTGAAGAAGCGCGCCATGCAGAAGATGAGCAGTATGCCAAATCGGCGTTCGATGGGACGTTCAGTAAGATTGTCTGCATCGGCCTGCTCGAATTCTCCGATCAGATGGAAGCGCGCAGCGCGGTGGCCTGGTACGGGAGTAATGAAAAGGAATTACTCCGTCAGTTCTGGGCCAGGATTGCGCAGGACCGGCCTACCTTGTTCATTACTCATAACGGCCTGGGATTCGATCTCCCGTTTATTAAAAAGCGATCGATTATCCACCAGGTGAAACCGAGCTACGATATCAATCTGGCGAAGTTTCGGGCCGAACCTGTCTATGACACGATGGCTATCTGGAGTAACTGGGATACGCGGGGGTGGGTCAAGCTGGATGTGTTGGCACGCGCCCTTCATGTGGAAACCAAGTCGGGCAGCGGATCGCAGGTGGCAGAGATGTGGGAGAAAGGGCAGGGGCAGGAGCTGGCCCGGTATTGTCTACAAGATACGTATGTGACGTATGCTTGCTTTTGTCGAATGAATTTCCGGCAGCCCCTGTCCAGCGAGGTGGTTTTGCTCCAGCCGGAGTTGCTGGAGCTCTTGTAGATATGGTTTTCTCCTATCGAGTCGGCTGAAGCTCAGCGGGCTTCTTCTTAGGCGCTGTCTTCGATGACACGTTCTTGGCTTTCATCGCATCGCGTTCGGCTGTGCGTTCCCGCAGTTCCTTCTTCATCCACTCTGTTTCCTTGCGAAGGATTTTGAGTTCCGATTCCTTGAGGGCGTTGGCTTCTCTCGCTTGGCGTAGTTCGTCCAACTTCCTATTGAGGATGTCTTCGGTGGTCATATCACTCGTCGGTTTGTCCGCAGATGCGGACATATCGCTGATCGCGACAGCCGGAGCCGATGTTGGAGAATCTTGTCTGGCGGTGACTTTCACAGGAGCTGAAAACGCAGGCTGTGCGCCGGGCGCCGGGGTTGCCATAGCTGCTACGGGCATTGCGGCCGGCATAGACGCTCTGGCCAACGCCGTATAGTCAATCACCATCGACATGACGCCGGCGGCACCGTTGGCCGCAAACGAGGGCGCCGACTCGATGTGGGCAGCCGATTTCGGCATGAACCAGGCGGCTTTCATCCCCTTGGGAGACGAGATGGTGAAATAGGCCGCGCCATGTTGCACATAAAGGGTGCCCGCGGTGGGTGCAGCGCCTGACCCTGCCGATGAAGATACACGGAAACCGACAATCTGTTCCGGTTTCGCTCGCGACAATCCTTGGGCTAGCAGGGGAGCGAGAAACTCGGCATCTCCATCGCTGAATACTCTCATCGGCTTACTGCCACTCGCGGACATTCTGTTCGAGGCCGAGGCGGCCTCTTCGGTCATGACACCTTTTACAATTTTCAGCATTGTGGTCTGATCGATTATCGTCGGATGATTGGCTTCGAAGGACCATTCAGAGACTTCTTCGAGGTACACGGAGCCTTTGGCGCTCTGATGCATGGACTGGGATCCCGAGACCATGGAACAGCCGCTAAAGAGCACGGCTGTCAGAAACAATCCTGTTGTCATATATCGGATCTGATGGTTGCGAATAGAATGCATAGCTGCTCCTTTTCCTGTGGGTAGAGAAATGTCGGTGTGAGTAAGTGTACTGCTTAGATACTTAACTGGCGTTTGATGGGTTACCAGATGCCGAGGCCCATGAGTACCATGCCTACAGCCATCCATCCAAAAACGCCCAGTGAAATAATTGTCTCGAGTGTCATGCGCCAGTCCGCTTGGTTTGATGATTAATGTGTTGGTTGACTCTTTTTGGTCTCTTTTGTTCCTTCTTGGTAAGCAAATGGCATGCCATTGAGAAGTAAGGGGAAAAGCATCGCAATTTCGAGGAAGAAAGGTTTTCTCTTGGGGCAGTATGGTCTTCCTATTCATCAAAGATGATGAGGTATAGGAAAGTGTCATCAGTCAACTCGTGAAAGAAATCAGTTGGTTGTGTACATGGTCGATGAGAAGTGTTGTGTGTGGATGGATGGATTTTATAGATATGACGATACAGGGGAAGAGAGGCGGATGATAAAGCAATCTTCGAGATTGACGAGCCTTTCTTGACGGAATCGTGTCAGAAAATGTTCAGTGCCTGGAGTACACGTGCAAGAATGTTCCTGTGCGGACTAGAGTTTCCTGATGAAGAAATGGAGAAATGGTTGGCAACTGAGATGATGCGCAGAGGGCTTTCTAGAGATTACTCGGCGAACAGCGCGGCAACCGATGAGTCGGTGATCCGACGATGCGTTAATCTGCCAGGCTGGAGCGGTTCAAGGGCTTTATCCCAGATCACGGCGATGTTTCCGTCGGTTTTGCCCATCCAGCGGTCGGGTGAACGGGTGGCTTCCCGTTCGACGAGAATCGGGAGCGTCTGGCCAATATATTCACGATTTCTTGCCCCGCCGATCTCGCGCTGAAGCTCCACGAGCTGCTTCACGCGGTCGCCCTTCACCGCTTCCGGTATGTCGTCCTGAAACTTTCTGGCGGCGATGGTGTTCTTCCGTTCAGAGTAGGCAAAGACGAAGGCTGAATGGAACCGGGTCTGCTCGACGAGCCGACAGGTGCTTTCAAAGTCTTGTTCTGTTTCTGTACTGAATCCACAGATGATGTCGGTGGTCAGGACGATGTCCGGTATCATTCCCTTGATCTGGTCAACCAGCCTGGAGTAATCGGCGGCGGTGTACTCGCGTCCCATCAGGTCGAGAATGCGATCGCTTCCCGATTGGAGCGGCAGATGGATATGCTTGCAGATCTTCGGGTGTGAGGCGATAGCCTCGAGCAGTGAACGCGGGTAGTCCTTGGGGTGCGGCGAGGTAAAGCGGACCCGTTCGATACCGACGGTATCGGCCACGGCTGAGATGAGTCTGGCAAAGTCCCAGTCTCCGGAACGATAGGAGTTCACATTCTGCCCGAGCAACGTAATTTGCTTGTATCCGAGGGCTGCGGCTTGTTGCGCTTCGGCCAGGACGCTCTGAGGATCGCGTGAACGCTCACGTCCGCGGGTGTACGGGACTACGCAAAAACTGCAGAAATTGTCGCAGCCGCGCATGACGGTGATCCAGGCATTGACCCCTCCCTCGCGATCCGGCAGCACGCCCTCGTAGGTTTCATATTCGGAAAGGTCCAGGGCAAACGCCTTCTTCGCAAAACCCTGCTCTTGCGCCCGCAGCGCATTCGTAATCAACATGGGGAGTTGGCGATAGGCATCCGGACCGGCGAGTACGTCGATCAGCGGCACCTTCTTCGTCAATTCATCTTTGAGGCTTTGCGCCATACAACCCAATACACCGACAACCAGCGGGCGCTCTTTCTTGACCGCCTGCAATTCTCCGAGGTGGCCGTAGACCTTGTTGTGCGCGTTCTCCCGGATGGCGCAGGTGTTCATCAGCATCACATCGGCCCGCTCACGGTCTTCAGTGAAGGCGAACCCGTCCTGTTTGAGCAATGAGCGGACGAGCTCGCTGTCAGATTCGTTCATCTGACAGCCGAAGGTTTCAATATGGACAAGATGCGGTGTGGTCTTGTTCGTCATAGCATCGGCAACATTGTCGTGGCCGCCGGCTGAGCTGCCAGGTGGCCGACAGCCCAACGTTCGCTGGCGGCAGTGATGGTGACGGAATGCATCTGGTTCGTAAGTTCAGAACGCGAAGGGACCGCAACTCTCAGAAACGTGGGCGTCGTGCCAACCGCGAAACCGTCATGGTGACCCGCTTCGAATAAGACCGGAATCGTCGTTCCAATATGCCTATCATGGACGGCGAGGCGTTTGGCTTGTGAGAGACTCGTTAAGATGGCGGTCCGTTTTTTCATCTGCGTAACGTTGACAGGATTGGCCAGCTTCACCGCCGCGGTTCCTGGTCTTGGGGAAAATGGGAACACATGGAAATAGGCGAAGGGAAGTTCGGTGGCCAGCTTCAGCGTATTGCCGAAGGCTGTCTCACCCTCCCCGGGAAAGCCGACCATGATGTCTGTGCCGAGTCCCAGGTTGGGAATCTTGTGTAAGGCGCGCTGGATCAGCTGCACATAGTCCTGCGCCGAATACGAGCGGTTCATTGCGGCCAAGATCCTGTCATCTCCACTTTGGAGAGGTATGTGGAGATAGGGACAGAGTTTGGATGACGAGGCCATCAGTTCCAGCAACTGATCGGTGACCGTGGTCGGCTCAATGGAGGAAATCCGGATGCGTTCCAGACCGGGGATAGTTTCCAGCCGAGTGATCACGGTACAGAGATCCGCACCGGCCTGGTTGTATTGTCCGATGTTCACTCCGGTCAAAACGACTTCCCGAACTCCCTGATCGGCCAGGAACTCGGCCTCACGCAACAGATCGTCGAGCAAG
>CAYHNM010000142.1:0-4953 GCA_964357985.1 uncultured Nitrospira sp.
TTCGTAGCCGAAGTGGCTACTTCGGCGGAGTAGGCTGCTGCGGGGAGCTTCATTGGAGGCCGTATTCTCGCAGCTTATTGTAGAGACCGGCCCGGCTGATCTTGAGCAACTTGGCTGCCCTGAGTCGATTGCCGCCGGTCTTCCCCAAAGCCTCGACGATGCGCGTCCGTTCCGTGAGGCTGATTGCGTCCCGGACCACCGTGCGCAGTCCTTCCTCCGGGGGCTTCGATCCCAACGCCACAATATCGCCGCATGTCAGATCCGGACCCGTCGTGGTGACAACCGCCCGCTCAATATAATGCTGCAACTCACGAACGTTCCCCGGCCACGCGGCCTCACTGAGCGCTTGCATCACATCGGACGATACCGTTCTCGGCGACTGACGATGACGCTTACAGGACGCAACCACGAAATGTTCGACTAATAATGGAATATCCTCTCGCCGCTCTCGAAGCGGGGGCAGGGACAACGGCAAGACAGCCAGCCGGTAATACAGGTCCTGCCGAAATGTCTTGGCCTTCACCGACTCGCTCAAATCCTTATTGGTGGCCGACACCACCCGGACATCAACTTTGATCGGCTGGTTGCCTCCAACCCGTTTGACTTCCCCTTCCTGCAAGACTCGCAACAGCTTGGCCTGGAAGGTCGACGTCGTATCGGCAATTTCATCCAGGAAGATCGTCCCGCCGTCGGCCTCTTCGAATAAACCCCGCTTATTGACCGTCGCGCCGGTAAACGATCCCTTCATATGGCCGAACAACTCACTCTCCAACAACGTCTCAGGAAGCGATCCGCAATCCACCACCACAAACGGTTTATCCCGACGGTCACTGAGGCGATGAATGGTTTTGGCGACCAATTCCTTGCCTGTGCCGCTTTCGCCTTGGATCAACACTGTCGCCTGGCTCTCCGCGACCAGTGCAATCATGTCGAACAGCTGCTGCATGGCCGCGCTGCGACCGATGAGATCGCCCAAATGCTCCCGCACCATCGGATCCGGAAGATCGTCCGGTACCTGAATGGCCGGTCGAAGAGCCGGCTTCGAGAGGGGCCTAAACAGCACCAGCATGGACGCGACCTGCCCCTCACTGGCGACCAGAGGAAACGCCTGATGCATCCCGCAGGCAGCTCCATCGCCTTCCGCCCCACACGACACAGACCGGACGTCCGGCGATTCAAACACTTTCGTCGCCGGGCAGGTGCCGCAGGGATCGGTCCGATGCGCAAAAGCCTCATAGCATTTCGCATGATGCGCATCAACCTCGCCGGACTCATGGTCCGTCCACGCCGCCGAGTTGGCATACACGACATTGAACTCGCGATCCATCACCGCAACACGATCGGATATCCCGCCCGCAAGCTGCCGAATGGCTTCGACCCGTGCGGCGAGGATGGGATCGCTGAAAGAGGAAACCGCGCACACCTCTGGCTGAGACCCGGCCATCTCGATACTCCGTTACATTCAAGCGGACGTTAACGAATGTCCTCTGTGACCACTACGCGCTGAGGCGCAATCTGACTCCCGGCCCTGAGCAGTTGCTTCACGCAGGATCTCAGCTCTGCCAGATGCACCGGCTTGCTGAAATACGCCGTCGCGCCGGCACGGAACACATTCAGCTTGACCTGCTCATCGCCGAACGCCGTCATGACGACAATGGGACAATTCGGGACGACCGCTCTGAGGCGATTGATATAGTCAACACCCCCCGCGGCCAAACGAATCTCGGTCAGAATCAAATCCGGCACCGCCCGGAGGACCAGACGAAAGGCCTCCTCCCCGTCTCCCGCTTCACGCAGGACGTACCCTTCGCCCCACAAACCGTCACGAAGGAGACTGCGCATCTCTCCGTCATCGTCCACCACAAGTACAGTCGGCTTACCCTCTACCACGACGACACCTTCCTACGCAGTTCTCCTTCACTACAAATCAGTGTGCATTGAGGAGTCGCAAAGACAGTGCCATTGAGCCAACTCACCGTCCCTCACGATACTGGCTATTTTACTGGGAATTCGCAATGAACGACCGATCCTGCGACCGTAGGCTGAAGAGAAACACCCCAACATCTGAGAATCCGACTGTTGCAAGATGCCCCAGAGCGCAGGAGAGGAGCCGATAACACGTCAGGAGCTTATGGCTTATAGCATGGGCAGGAACGGGAAGGGCCGATGATCTCACTCGTTACTTTCCTTCTCGTGCTATACGCCATTCGCCATCAACTATACGCTCCTCGGAAGAAGAATCGTAAACGTGGTTCCCCTGCCCTCCAGGCTTTCAGCTGCAATCGAACCATGATGCTCTTCGATAATGCCTTTCACCACCGTGAGTCCCAACCCCGTTCCCTTGCCAAATTCTTTGGTCGTGAAAAACGGGTCAAACACCCTGGCGATCACCTCCGGAGGAATCCCACAGCCCGTATCAGCCACTGTGAGCTTGACCATCGTGTCAGCCTGAGCCATCCCGATGCGCAACTGCCCGCCTTCAGGCATGGCATGGACGGCGTTCATGATGAGATTGATGAGCACCTGATTCATTTGGTCGGCATCAGCCTGCACTTTGGGGCAAGCCTCGTCCAGCTGCATCTCGACCTGCACCCGGTTTTTCGCCAGCCGCTCCTGGAACATCTCGACGCTGTTTTCGATGACCTCCCGTAAGACCAGCGGGCCGCGCTCAGGTGATTTGCGTCGGGCAAAGGCCAGGAGCTGATTCATGACACGCGTAATACGTTCCACCTGCGCCACAATCGTTTGCAGGCCTCTTTTCACCGTCTCATCCGTCACGCGATCCATCAAATATTCCGCGCGGCCCAGAATGACGTTCATGGGCGTCCCGATCTCGTGCGCCATCCCGGAGGCGACCGTCCCGAGTTCCGCAATTCGCTCGGTCTTGCGTAATCGGTCTTGCAACCGTTTCCGCTCGCTGATATCGCGCAGCATCACCAAAATCGCCGGACCTTCTTCATCGGAGAATCCTGCCGAGCTGACCTCGACATCCATCGGCAGACCATCTTGCTTGATGATCCGCTCCTCGACCATCGGCGTCACCTGACTGCCGCCGAGCAGTTCACCGGCCCGCTCGCGCATGGCATCATGGCAATCCCGATGAAAGAGCTCGAAGGGCGATCGCCCGACGATCTCCTCGGCCTTCACGGCGCCAAACAGCTTGAGCGCCTGATCGTTCGCAAAAATGACCCGATCGGCCCGGACCACAAGGATGCCGTAGGGTGACACCGCGACCAGACGCCGATACCGCTCTTCGCTCTGCCGGATCAGATGCTCCACGCGCTTGCGAGCGGTCACATCCTGCGTGGTCCCGACCACACGAGTCACCCGAAGGCCTGCTCCCTCTCCTTCAAAAAACGCCTGCGCCCGCACCACCATCCATCTCACTTCCCCGTCGGGATACTGCATCCGACACTCCGACGTAAACCGCGCGTCAGGCGCGTCAGGCCGATGCGTCGACGTCATCAGCTCCTGCAGGGCATGGAGATCGTCGGGATGCACGCAGGCCATCATGGCTCCGAGCGAAACACCGGTCCCGCAACGATAGATCGCCTGGGCACGGGCGTCCAGCTGCACCAGATCTGTCGCCACATCATGTTCCCAGGCCCCGAGCTGGCCGGCTTCAAGGGCCAGCCGGGATCGCTCTTCGATTCCCCGCAGCTGCTCTTCGGCACGCAACCGCTCCGTAATGTCTCGAAGAATGACGGTATAAAACGTGTTGCCTTCAACCACGATATGGGAAATCGCGGCTTCGACCGGAAACTCTTCGCCGTTGGCACGAAGCCCCAGCACCCTCCCGAGCTGCCCCATCTTCCGGCTGGTCACCCGAGATCGTCCGAATTCCTCCACATGACAGCGATGGGCCTCACGAAACCGGGCAGGCAAAAATTTGTCCACCGATTGACCGATGGCCTCGCGCGCCGGGCATTGAAACATCCGTTCGGCGGCCTCGTTGAATAACAGGATCTGCATCCGGTCATCGCTGGTGATGATGGCGTCCATCGCGGACTGGACAATCCCGTCCAACCGGAGGTTGCTCAGCAATAACTCGCGGGCGGCTTGGGACTCCCGGTGAATGGCGCCGGTCGCACTGGCTTCCGCCAATTCACGCGCCGCCACCGCCGCTTCTCGCCCGGCTTCTGCCTGTGCCTGCGCGGCCCGGGCACCGACGAGCTGGCTGCGCGCCTGTTTCTGCCGGACAATCATCCAGGTCACTCCCCACATGACCATCAGGCCGAACACACGATTCATCAGCGCGACAGCCGGATGAATGTCGCGCGGCGAAAAGTATCCGCCTAAGGCCGTCAACAAGGTGACCACCGCGGCAAAATTGTAGGAGTCACGATCGCGCGGGGATTGCAGGGTGAGAACAAGCGGAATGAAGTACAACAGCCAGTCAGCCCATCCCAGCGGAGTCAGGAGATCGAGGACAAAGATGGATGTGGTGAGCAGGACCACAGCCCCTGCTCCCAGATGGGTGGACTTTTCGAGTGGCGGGCTCACGAGAGTCTCAAACCGGCGCGCATGGTGAACGACAGTCTACTCGTGAGCCTTCGCTTCTTCAATCTCACCGAGCTTGCGGTACAAGGTCTTCCGGTCAATGCCCAAGGCCTGCGCGGCCTGATACTTATTTCCGCCGGTCTTGTCGAGAATCTTCTTGATGTACTCTTGCTCGATCTCATGCAGCGGCAGCATTTTTTCCGCCGCTTCGTCCAGCACCCGCCGGTCCCCGCGAGCCCCCTGCACCGCCTGAGGCAAATCGTCCGGCGCAATTTTCTCGCCGCGATTGAGTGTCACCGCCCGCTCCACCACATTTTCCAACTCTCGGACATTGCCCGGCCAGCCGTAGTCCATCAACATCGCCAGGGCTGATTCGCTGACGCCCTTGACTTCCTTGTTCCGAGCCGAGGCGCATTTCTTCAAAAACGCTTCCACCAGGATCGGAATATCCTC
>CAYHNM010000143.1:0-2965 GCA_964357985.1 uncultured Nitrospira sp.
GAGACAAACACCGGAGGCGTACCCTCTGGGGTACGTTGAGGATTTTGGCGAGCCGGGAACGAGGCCAGAGGAAAGGCGCGTCTTGGCGC
This sequence comes from uncultured Nitrospira sp., assembly GCA_964357985.1. Taxonomy (GTDB): domain Bacteria; phylum Nitrospirota; class Nitrospiria; order Nitrospirales; family Nitrospiraceae; genus Nitrospira_D. The sequence continues at coordinate 90 of CAYHNM010000143.1, forward strand.
GCCTGGGTTGGGCGGGTGAGAAGAACGCTGTTTTCAGCATCCCGCTAGCACCATGCGCTGCGCCATCGTCCACTACCACGAACTTGCCCTCAAAGGCCGCAATCGCGACTACTTTGAGGATCGCTTGGTTCGCAACATCCAGTTGGCCCTCAGCGATCTTGGAGTCAGGCAAGTTGAAAATCTTCGCAGCCGCATCAGAGTGATCCTTCCGTCAGAAGCCAACCCCGACATCATTCGCCAGCGGCTGTCCCGCGTCTGTGGCATTGCAAACTTTTCACTGGCCCACTCCGTACCGCTCGATCTGGCGAACCCAAACTTCGAGGCACTCAGTGCCGCTATTATCGAGGAACTCAAGACGAAATCCTTCTCAACCTTCCGCGTGACGGCGAAGCGCGCTGACAAGCGCCTCCCGTTGACGTCGATGGACGCGGAGCGCATCGTCGGCGCTGCCATCCACGAGCAGACAGGCAAAGCCGTCAGTCTCAGAGACCCAGACATCACCGTCTATCTTGAAATGCTGTCCCGAGACGTCTATTTCGCAGTCGAAAAGATTCCAGGCCCCGGAGGCATGCCGGTTGGGGTCAGCGGCAAAGTCGCCTGTCTCATCTCCGGCGGGATTGATTCGCCGGTCGCGTCCTACCGCATAATCAAGCGAGGATGCCGCGCGCTCTTCGTCCACTTCTCTGGCCGGCCGCTCGTAAGCCGCGACTCGGAAGATAAGGTCCGCGATCTGGTGCAGACGCTCACCACCTACTTGCACAAATCTCGACTCTACGTGATCCCGTTCGGAGAGATTCAGCGGGAGATTGTCTTGAACACCCCGGCGCCGTTTCGTGTGGTGCTCTACCGGCGCATGATGGTCAGGATTACGGAAGAACTCGCGCGGCGGGAAGAGTGTTGGGCTCTGGTGACGGGGGATAGTTTGGGCCAAGTGGCGTCCCAGACGCCGGAAAATATTTCGGTGATCGAGGACGCGGCGGGCTTACCCATCCTGCGTCCGCTCATCGGCATGGATAAGCTGGAAATTACGGATGATGCGAAACGGATCGGCACCTATGAGACGTCGATCGAGCCAGACCAGGACTGCTGCAAGCTCTTCACCCCGCCGCACCCCAGCACCAAAACACGCCTTGAGGAACTCCTCAACGTCGAACGCGCGCTGGATATCCCCCGCCTGGTGAAACAGGGAGTCGAGAAAGCCGAGCTGTCGGAATTCATCTTCCCTGCGTAGCCCGCACTAACGCCTTCTCTCTGACAATCCGAAAGTGCGTTTCCAATTCCTGCCGCATTGCCACGGCAATCACCCAATCCGGTACAATTGTCTCAATTTCAACCAGTAACTCAAATTGGGCTTTCGTCTGCCGGCCCTCCTCCGTGGGAATCAAGGTCCACATACGGCGATATTGTTTAAAGTCCCCGCCCTTCAGTTCGGTCAGCAGACCACCGGTCGCCAGCGTCCGGGACTCGCTCAGCAGACGCCGTTCACCGGGAAGCAGAGCATGTTCGATCCGGATATCAGTGAACACGCTGCCTGCCTGCTCGCGAATTTCCGCCATCCGCATCCGCGTGTCAAAGAGGTCCGGCCAGTGGGCATAGTCGGTCAACAGCTGCTGTATGATCCCTGGTTCGACCGGAAAGAGCGCCGTGGCTGTGGCCTTTACCCCGCCGGTGGCCTGCACCTTCACCTCAAGTGAGACAGAATCACCGGGCCAACACCAGATCGGGCTCAAAACACATATCACGGCGAGACACGAGGCCAGTCGTTTTAACATGGCACGATTATACCGACCGATCCCACCACCCGCGAGCAGGAATCGCAATTGACCGGGACAAATCACTCTATGCTAGGATGTGCCATGTCACGCGCCCACTCACTCATGCTGCTCCTGTTTCTGATGGCCGGATTCCAGCTGTTCCTGGCCGAAACCGCCTCCGCCCAACTGATGCAGGAATCGACCGCGACCACCGAACAGTCCTGCAGCTTCGGCATGGGAAAAGGGGAACCCTCCCACAGTTGCGCTGTTCCGTTCCCACCGGGTTGCCGCGTGGCCCAGGCGCCTGGTTCAGCGAAACCCTGGACCACCATTTCAACCGGCGGCCGGCTGTTGTGCCGGTTCGATGACAAACAAACCGACTGGAAGACCAAGATCACCGGCGCTTGCAATCGTTGCCAATCCGGCCATTGCTCCGCCCAGTTCAGCGTCCGCTACGATTGTTCGCCCCAGCAGTAGCCCTATGCCCCTCACTCGGGCGATCAAACAAGAAGCCCTCGCGCTCGGATTCGACGCCGTCGGGATCACCCGCGTTGACACCCCATCCTCCCCGCAACCAACGCTTGCTGCACGGCTAACCCAGTGGCTCCAGCGCGGCTACCACGCCACCATGGCTTGGATGGAGCGAGCGCCGGAAAAGCGAGCTGATCCGCGCATCGTCTTACCGGACTGTCGCTCCATCATTTGCGTCGGCGTAAACTATCTGACCGACGAACGCGCCGACGAACGGCCGGGCCATGGCCGCATTGCCCGCTATGCCTGGGGCCGGGACTATCACGACGTGCTCGGTGCGAAACTCAAGCAGCTGGAACAAAGAATCGCCACATTGGCCCCTCAGGCAATCACCAGATCCTACGTTGATACCGGACCGGTCATGGAAAAGGCCTGGGCCGAACAAGCGGGGCTGGGCTGGATCGGCAAACATTCTAACCTCGTGTCGTCTGAACACGGATCCTGGCTCCTGCTGGGCGAGATTCTCACGACGTTGGAATTGGACATGGATGTACCGGCAACGGATCTCTGCGGGAGCTGCACACTCTGCATTCAGACCTGCCCCACACAAGCCATCACGGAACCCTACGTCGTGGATGCCAACCGCTGCCT
>CAYHNM010000143.1:3065-4949 GCA_964357985.1 uncultured Nitrospira sp.
GAACCCTACGTCGTGGATGCCAACCGCTGCCTCTCCTATCTGACGATCGAACATCGCGGGGAAGCAACCACGATCCCGAACGACCTTCAGCGGCAATTCGGCAATCATATTTTTGGCTGCGACGATTGTCTCGATGTGTGTCCGTTCAATCTGCAGGCAGGCTTCACCCGCGAACCAGCCTTTCACCCTTCTCCTCTCACACTAGCCCCTTCCCTGGAGGACCTGGCTCACATGGATGAAGCGACGTTCCGATCATCCTTTCAACACAGCCCGATCCGCAGAACGAAGCTTGCTGGACTCCAACGAAATGTGGCGATTGCCCGATCAAACCAGTAACTCCACGCTCCGTAGCGCCCCAGGAATGACAATCACCCCCCTTTTATTCTGCCATTTGCAGGAGTAGGCTATCACTAGTCGATCGGTGGTTCGCCAGGAGTCCGACATAAGGAGCTCTCCGAATGAACCCTACGACGGTTCTTCTGATTTCACGTGACCCTCAGATACGGCATGCCCTTGAGCAGGTCGTCCCTTCCCATACCACCATTCTCGCCGTAACCGATGTGGCATCGGGAATCAGGGAACTCTCCCGCACAAACCTCGCGCTCATTCTGTGCGAGGGCAGCCCGGAAACCAGCCAACCCCTGTTGCACCAAACCAACCTGCATCCAGGCTCCCCCTCCGTCATTCTGATTGGATCGCGCGACTCGACGCGAGACGCAGTCGAAGCCATGCGTGCCGGTGCTGCCGACTATCTGACCACACCTATCACCGTGCCTGAGCTTGATACCGCCGTTCGCCGCGCGCTGTCTGCGCCGAACCCGCCGGTCGCTACTAAGCGGCCGGCGGACCGCTTCGACCTCATCATCAGCCGGTCCCCGCAAATGCAGCTCATCAAACAACTCGCTCGTGAAGTGGCCTTGACTGACGCGACCGTGCTGATCACAGGAGAAAGCGGCACGGGCAAGGAGTTGTTTGCCCAGGCGATTCACTACGCCAGCCCCCGATCCTCCGGCCCACTCATCGCGCTGAATTGCGCTGGTATCCCCGAGCATCTGCTCGAATCAGAACTCTTTGGCTATCATCAGGGCGCCTTCACCGACGCCAAACACACGAAGCCCGGACGGTTTCAGCTCGCCGAAGGTGGCACCCTATTCCTCGATGAAATCGGCGAGATGAGCGCGTCGGCACAGGCGAAACTGCTGCGAGTCCTCGAAGATCATACCGTCGACCCACTCGGCGATACGCACAGCCACAAGGTAAATATCCGAATCATCGCCGCAACAAACGAAGATCTCCCGGCTCATATCAAGACCGGGCGATTCCGTCTCGACCTGTACTACCGGCTCAATGTCTATCAACTCCGCATTCCCCCGCTCCGTGAACGGATCGACGATATCGAACCAATTCTCCAGCACTTCTTAGAGCAGGCACAGCATGACCATGGCTGCCGCATCACCGGCATCACCCCGGAAGCGTTGGCGCTGCTGCAGCGTCACCATTGGCCTGGCAACGTCAGAGAGCTCCATAATGCGGTCGAATGGCTCACAATTACCTGCAAGGCGGAGAAGATCGAGCCCGGCCATCTCCCGGCCTCCGTGAAGACAGCCCCCGCGACGGATCAGCCAAGCAGTGAACTGAAACCGTCCCTTTTGGCCTTCGGTCTGTCGTTTCAAGAGATGGAAAAGAAGATGCTGGAGGAGGCCCTCCGCAAATCAGATGGAAATGTGTCCGAAGCCAGCCGACTCCTCAAAATAACCCGCAACACTCTGCGCTATCGCATGGCCAAACACCACATCCAGTAATCAGCGCTCAAACCGCCTGAGCGGATCACTTCCCCTTCACACAACCTGGCAGAGTCTAGCGCACCGACACGATCGTCACGCC
>CAYHNM010000144.1:0-2262 GCA_964357985.1 uncultured Nitrospira sp.
CACCGACAATTCATACAGGGCTGTTGAAGGATCCGCAGTCGACACTGTGACAGATTGGAATCCCTGCCCGGACAAGAGCACGAGGCGGGGAATGGCCGCCGGTGCTGATCCAGTGAGATGAACGGATATGGCGGGGAGATCCGTCAAGTCGCTCAGTTGTGAAAAATATCCATACCGAGTGAGCAGCCGATCCGGGAGAAGCTTCAGGAGCGCGTAATACGGTATGCCGGACAGGTACCAGGTCGCTTGAATCATGTGCCCATCGCTCAGGCGGACATGGTCGATACGATGCTGGCCAAATTGAATGTGGGGGAGGTCCGTTTGTATTTGCACGTGCGTGCCCAGCGTTGACAAGGCAGTTTTCAACTGGTGATGCAGGTCTTGGAGTTGTGAGCTGCTGAGCCTGGTGCAGGAGGATGCGCGCGCATCGGTGAGAAAGGGAGGTGTCAGGGCTCGTGCGCAGGAGGCGGCCGAGAGATCGGTCAGTGCGTTGCCTGTGAGGAATCGGACGAGGGGCGACCAGATGTGGTCACGTGCGGATTGGCTTTGACCGATCGATGCCAGCCAGGCTTCGGCGGTGCGCTGGTCCAGGGTGGTCGGGGCAGAGATCTCCTGTTCCCAGATTCGTTCGAGATAGGAGAGGAGCTGCCAGCGATCATTCCAGGACAGGCCGCGAAAGCGAACGAGTCCGGCGATCCAATGGAGTGACCCGGGAAGCGCCGTCGCCCTGTAGGAGACGATACGTCCGTCAGGCAAGAAAAATTCAAGAGGGGAGACCGGGTTTCGTGCCGGGGCCTCCAACCCTGGAAGGGTACCGAGCAAGGTGTGCATTTCTCGATGGCAGCCGAGGATATGCTCAGACGCCGAGAGATCGTCTGCCCAACTGGGGTGTTCGATGAGCGTCAGATGATATCCCTGCCGGGCAAGTTCGTAGGCCGCGACCAGGCTTGCGAGCGAGGTGCCGAGGATGACAACAGACTCTGCGGGTGGAGTGGTCACGAGAATCGGGAGCGCAGCCAGATTCCTGCGGCAATCGCCAGGCGATGACTGGTGGTCAGGCGGATGCGTGGACCAAACACCTGGTACTCGGAGACTTCGATCTTCTTTAAAATTCGGGAGTAGACGCCGCGCATGATCTCTGCAACCGTGAGGGCGCGGCGCTCGTGCGGCGGGAGGGCCATCAGTGCGGCCCGGGCTTTGTCATAGTACTGCCGGGCGCGGGAGGCTTCATACTGCATCAACTTCTGGAACTCCGGTGAATAGGTCTGTTGCCGCAGAGCTTTTTCCGAATATTTGCAGGCTTTCAGGTCTTCAAGTGGGAGGTAGATGCGGTTGTGCGCTGCGTCGGTGCCCACGTCCCGTAGAATGTTGGTGAGTTGGAAGGCCATGCCGAGATCCACGGCGTAGTCCTGTGCCCGGGCCGAGGTTGCGCCGAAGATGTGCAGGCAGATGAGGCCCACGACGGACGCGACGCGGTAGCAATAGGACGACAGCTCGTTGAATGTGACGTATCGATTGTTGTGCAGATCCATCTCCACGCCCGTGATCAACTCCTCAAAGTAGACCTTGGGAATCGAGAGCGCTTTCACGTGATGCGCCAGGCTGATGGTGATCGGCCATGTCGGCGTGCCGTGATAGGCGGCGTCCAATTCCGCGCGCCATCGGGCGAGCTCTTCCTGCGGCTGACTGCCGGCGGGCGGCTCATCCACCGCACTATCGACCGCTTTGCAGAACGCATACACCGTATACATCGCGCTGCGGCGCGCCTTGGGGAGAAAGAAAAATGAGTAGTAGAAATTGCTGCCGCTTGCTTTCGTGAGGGCGGTGCAATAGGCCTGAGCTTCATCGACAGTCATGCGCGAGACTCCACAGAGAGCGCAGAGGTCGTCAGGCGGACGGCCTGTGCAGGGTTCAAGTGATGCGATGGCCTCGGGTGAAAGATAGTGGCGAGCAACTCTACGCCATCAACGAGCCGCGGGCCGGGACGGCTGAAGTAGGCATTGGCATCGAGGACATAGGTCTCGGGCCAGCGGGCGAGCTGCGAGGACCATGGTGGACTCGTATGTTGAAGGCGGCTGAGTTCATCCAGCGTTCGTTGAACGGAATACCCACAGGGCATGATGAGCAGGATGTCCGGGTTCGCGTCCCTGACCTCCTGCCAGGTGGTTTCACGCGATGGTTGATCGTTGCGGCCAAGCACATCCTCTCCGCCTGCGAGGGCCACCATTTCAGGCACCCAATGCCCGGCAATATAGAGAGGGT
>CAYHNM010000144.1:2362-4938 GCA_964357985.1 uncultured Nitrospira sp.
ACATGACAGAGATCCTGAGTCAAGATGACGTCCGGGCGAGCCTCAATAAGGCGTTGCTCGTTGAGACGATAGAGCCGTTGACCGGCACTCACGAGCTGTTTGACGGCTCGATCAATGGCGTCACTTGAGAGGGTGTGCTGATCAATCACCGACTCAACGACTGATGGGACGTGGCGGATGGATTCCGGATAGTCGCACTCGTGGCTGACGGCTACCAATTGGTCTGTGAGGTCGAGCGCGGCGACAACTTCTGTGGCGCCGGGGACCAGCGAGCAGATACGCATTAGAGTCTGATCCTCATGAGACGGTAGGCCATAGGCGGGTTCGCAGGTCGTCCAGTCTGGTCTCCGCCAGGCTGTGAGTGATGGCATGGGCTTCATGCAGATCTTGCGTGGTGTGGGTATTGGCGACAGCCAGCACTTTCATGCCGGCGGATTTTGCCGATCGAATGCCGGGCAGTGAATCTTCGATGACCAGGCACGACGCCGCATCCAATCCGAGATCCGGGCGCAGGTGAGCTAAGCCAGCTAACGCATATTGAAAGGGCTGTGGATCCGGCTTGCCGCGGCTGACATCTTCCGCGCTGGTGATATGGAGGAACGCCTTTCTGAGGGCGGCTTGTTCGAGAATGAGTTCGATTTCAGGACGGAGGGCGCCGGAGGCGATCGCCAGGGGATAACTGGCGGCGGCCTGTTCGACGAATTCCCGCACACCGGGGAAAATGACGAGGTGATCACGGACCGAAGCGAGATAGGCGATGGCTTTTTTCGTCATCAGGTCGTGGAGGATCGCGGGGGTGATCGGTCGTTGATTGGATTGCAGCGCCGCAAGAAAGCAGCCTCGATCGTCGAAGCCCAAGTAGTTGGCGTAGTAATCCGATTCCGTGAGAATGATGTCGATGTCGGCCAGCGTACGCCGGAGCCCGGCAAAGTGAAGCGGCTCTGTATTCGCGATGACACCGTCGAAATCGAAGAGGATGGCGCGCAGCGTCTGCATGTCGAGTGTCAATCCCAGTTGAGTGTGTAGGAGAAACGGCGGGGCGCATTATAGCACAGAGGGCGGCGATACAGGATTGTATCGCCGCCCTCTGATGAACCCGAAGAACGTGAATCGGAAGATTACGGTTTCAAACGAAGACGCTTCTCAACGACCCATCCCTTGACGCCATCGTCGCTACGGACAGAATAAACCCATCCGTTCTGTTGGAGATCACCGTCAAGAATGGTCAATCCGGTTCCTGGACGAACCGACGGCCCCGGCTTTGTGCCGGCAGGATCTTGAGATAACGTGATCATACCGCCGGCGAGCGCAGGGTCAACCGCAATCGTGACGCGTTGACCTTCTCCGAACATCGGAGACAGTGACGCGGGTGCGGGCGGAGTCGCCATTGCCGGACTCGTCGGCATCACAGGCGGAGCCGGTATCGCGCTGGGTGCTCCCGGTGTTCCGATTGGCGCAGGAGCCGAGGCCATTGGCGATGCCGGAGGCGGAGTCGTGGTCATCGGAGCGCTTGCCTGTGGGACTGTCGGAATCGGGGCCGGCGCATCAGGCGATGCTGGTGCCGGTTGTGCGATCGGCGCCGGCCTCGTGGCCATCTGTGGCGGCTGCGGAGCCGGGGTCTCGCCTAGCAACTGATTGACCCAGTCCATCACCATTTCCGGTTCCATGGCCACATAGGCGCCACCGCCGATGAGGGCTAAGAGCAGGATCCAGAGGACGGGACGTCCGCCTGATTTCTTGGGCGATTTCATGGGAGAGGACGAACGGGTGTTCGTCGTTTGTTCCAATTCTTCTTCGGTGAACTCTAAATCCGGTTCCGGTTGGCGGGCAAAAAACAGATTGGAGAGCACATTGCCTGCGAACGACGGACCCCCAGCGACTGCGAACATCGGGCACCTCCCTGTAGCGATCATCGGCAAACGATCATATTCTGTGAAAGTACTTATCACCAAGGTCCGATGGAGTCAATTTTGTGGGGAAATTCTACCAAGGGAATGAGCCTCCGGATCGGAGCGGACGAGTCAGCAGGATTGTTGTTGGGAGCAGGAAAGCACCTGATCGTGCCGACTTCCGGAGCGAAACACGGTGAGCCCTTTGCAGCCGAGGTGATACGCGAGCCGGAAGGCCTCCGCGACGTCTTGGGGCGTCGCCGTGGGGAGCAGGTTGATCGTCTTTGAGACGCCGCTGTCACTATGGCGCTGGAAGGCCGCTTGCATTCGCACATGATGTGAAGGCGACACGTCGTGGGCCGTAATGAAGAGCTGTCGCAATGAAGCCGGCAGCTGGGTGAGGTGTTGGATTGAGGCGCTCTGTTCTAATTCTCGTTGGAGCGATGGGAGCGCCAGACTGTGCGTTTCGGCGTGCCGCACGAATGCAGGATGGAGGCTGGAGAGTGTCATGCCGTCCATCACCGTGCGTACCAGGTGAATGCCATAGAGCGGTTCGATCCCGGCAGAGCAATCCGCGATGATGCTGATCGTGCCGGTGGGGGCGATGGTCGTGACGGTCGCATTGCGCCAACGTTGTCTGTGTGATTGTAGTCGGCTCCCGCGATAGGCCGGGAACACTCCGCGCTC
>CAYHNM010000145.1:0-4896 GCA_964357985.1 uncultured Nitrospira sp.
CCGAACTTGAACTGCCAATTATCGAAGAAGGTCTTCACCTCCCCCGACATGTTGGACCAATAGACCGGCGAACCGACGACGACCGCGTCGGATGAAAACAAATCATCCGCTGTCACCTGCCCGACTCGCTTCATCAAGACAATGGTCCCCGGAACGCTCTTCGCACCTTCGACCACCGCCTCGGCCATTCGTTCGGTATTTCCTGAGAGAGAATGATAGGCGACCAGAACTTTGATAGGAGTGGGAGTGGGAATCGGAGTGGGCTCATCCGCAGAGGCCCGGCCAGCCCCGATGCTCGCCACGAAGATGAGGAAACAGACAGCTGGAAGGCCGGACAAGCCCCGTGTTGAGATAGCAGGAGACATCGGCGTGATGGACTCGCAGCATTCCCGAGGACGAACACAAAACGGAAACCGGATCACCGACGAAACGTTTCCTCTTCCATCCGCTCTTCGACGGAGACATCCGTGAGGGCTCCGCGATACTCGCAGCGATGGCAGCGCACGCGCCAGGCTTCAATCCATTTCTCCTGGACATACGACTGGCGGCAGCTCGGGCACACAAACACACCCTTGACGTAATGAACCTTGCGAACTTCCTTCATACGGACCTCCTGACTGAGATGGCCGAGGATCGCACAGGTCTCCTCGGGATTGCAAGACGGCCAACCCCCGCCCGCCGATATCGCTCCACGCTATCACGCGATGGCCATATCTTGACTGCCACCATGCCGGCCAGTACCATGCCCCCATGTTCATTCGCGTGATTCTGATTGCGTTCGTTGTGTGCAGCTGGATCGACCCATCCGGCGGAAATGCCACGCCTCCTCCCCGCAACCCGGCCGCACGGCTGATTTCCGTGAAGACCCCTTCCGGGACCGTCGTGCAAGCGGAAATCGCCGACACCCCGCAGAAGCGCGCCGCCGGATTGATGTACCGCGATCATCTCAAGAAAGACCATGGCATGATGTTCTTCTTCGACCAGGCCCAGGAATGGACCTTCTGGATGAAAAACACCCTGATCGCTCTTGATCTGATTTGGATGGATGAGAAAAAGCGCGTCATTCACATCGAACGGAATGTGCCGATCTGCACGAGGACAGACGATTCCTGCCCGCAGTACCGCCCGAATGACGGGGCCATGTTCGTATTGGAGCTCGCCGCCGGCACCGTGGATGGATTGAAAATCGAGAAGGGTACAAAACTGCAGTTTGCGAATCCGTAAAAGCCGTTGATCACTCTCAGACGTTATTTTTCCTGCCATGCCCGGACGCGGCGCGCCGAGATCACCCCGTCGACCCGTTCAATCGCCTTCAGCACATGATTAATATGCTTCGTGTCGTTGACTTCGACCACGAAATCCAACACTGCCTTTCGGTCTTCGCGCGTCGCGATTTCCGCCCGGCTGATATTCGCCTGACATTCCGCAATCGCGGAAGACACATTCGCCAGCACCCCGGTCTTATCGACCGCCATCACCGACACTTTCACCGGGTGCAGCCCCGGCGTCGCCGTATCCCATTCCACCTCGACCAGTCGTTCACGATCGTAATCCAACGCTTCCAAATTGGGACAATCCACCGAGTGGATCGTCAACCCACGCCCGCGGGTAATGTAGCCGAGAATCCGATCCCCCGGCACCGGGTTACAGCAGCGGGAGAGCTGCATCAAGAGATCGCGCGCGCCTTTGACACGTACGCCTTTGTCGTCGGATTTGCCGACCGGAGCCTTCGGGGTCGAAACCGGCTCCGCGACCGGCACAGCGGTTCCCGGCGACGGCGTCACCAGCTTCGCGATCACCTCTGCCGTCGCGAGATGCCCGAATCCCACCGCCGCCATCAGTTCGTCGAGCGTGTCATGCCCGAGCTGACGCGCCACCACCAGCAGTTGTTCCGACCGTAGCATCTGAGCCGGCGCAAACGAGTGGCGCCGCAACTCCGACTCCAGCAGGCGCCGCCCGATGTCGATGCTGCGCGTCTGCTCTTCGGCTTTGACCCAATGTTTGATTTTTGTTTTGGCGCGCGAGGTCCGGACGAACTTGAGCCAATCCTTATGCGGCGTCTGGTTCGGCGACGTGAGAATTTCAACCGTATCCCCGCTCGTCACCTGATGCTTTAAGGGCACAATCTTGCCGTTGACCTTAGCCCCGACACAATGATCGCCGACCTCCGTATGGATGGCATAGGCGAAGTCGACCGGTGTGGATCCCTTCGGCAGTTCCTTCACAATCCCCTTGGGCGTAAACACGTAGACTACATCGTGAAACAACTCGAGCTTGACGGAATCCATGAACTGACGATTATCCGGCAGATCGGTGTGCCACTCGACGAACTGCCGCAGCCACCCGAACGCTTTGTTATCTTTCTCTGCAACCTTGCCCTGTTCCTTATATTTCCAATGCGCCGCAATCCCGTATTCGGCCACACGATGCATTTCGTCGGTTCGAATCTGGAATTCGACGTGCTCGCCCTTCGGTCCGACCACCGTCGTGTGCAGCGATTGATACAGGTTGGATTTGGGAATCGCGATGTAGTCCTTAAACCGCCCGGGAAGCGGGCGCCAGAGCGAATGAATCACCCCGAGCAACGCGTAGCAGTTCATCTTCGTATCGGTGATGATCCGCAAGGCCGTGAGGTCGTAGACTTCCTCAAAGGAAATATCCTGTTTGCTCATCTTCTGATAAATGCCGTACAGATGTTTCGGACGCCCGTACACCGTCCCCTGCAGCCCGACGTCGGCCAATGCCTTCTCGACCAGATCGCGCACTTCCTGAATGTACTGTTCCCGGTCTTCATCGCGCTTCGCGACGCACACCCGCAGCATTTCGTACACGTCGGGCTTGAGATGCTTGAGGCACAAGTCCTCCAGCTCGTTCTTCACCCACCCGATTCCGATCCGGTTCGCGAGCGGGGCGTAAATCTCCAGCGTCTCCTGGGCAATTTCCTGGCGCTTCGCCTCACTCAAATGTTCCAGGGTCCGCATATTGTGGAGGCGATCGGCCAGCTTGATGATGACGACACGGATATCGTCCGCCATCGACAGCACCATCTTGCGGAAATTCTCCGCCTGCTTCTCTTCATAGCTCCGGAACGTGATCTTGCCGATCTTGGTCACCCCGTCGACGAGATGGACCACTTCTTTTCCGAACTCACGCTCCAGCTCAGCCGGCGTCGCCACCGTATCTTCCAAGGTGTCGTGCAACAATCCCGCCACCACCGCCGCCACATCTGTTTTGAGCAATGTCAGCACGCCGGCCACCGCGACGGGATGCTGGACATACGGTTCGCCGGACCGGCGCGTTTGCCCCTCATGCGCTTTCGCAGAAAAGTCGTAGGCCTTGCGCACCAGGCTGAGATCGGCCTCCGGCTGATAGCTCCGCACGCGGTCGAGGAGTTGATCGATATCGGTGACAGTTTCGTAGACCATCGACGCGTTACTCCCTAGCCGTCGCGCGCATATCCCGGATGCGCAATTGAATACGGTCGTGCCCGTTCCAGTGATTGATCTCTGGAGTAAAAGCCAGATCCACCGGCTGGTTGAGCGTCAGGCCCTGCTCCGACAATGACTTCATGCCGAACCCGATACTGTCGAACGGCAGCGACCGCCCCTGCCGGACCGTCATCTTCAAATGTTTCTCGCCGACGACGCGCGCCTCCATGATCGCCAACCCCTTCACGGCAAACATCGGTTCGGGGTTGCCGGCGCCGAAGGGATGCAGCGATCCGATTTCCTGAATGAGGCGCATGTTCACTTCAGTCAGCGAGACTTCGGAATCGAGATGCAAGGTAGGAACCGCATTTCCCGTCGAAGACCAGGCTCCCGCCACCGCCGCGAACCGTGCCTGGAACTCCGGCAATCGAGATTCTTGAATCGTCATACCCGCTGCGCTGGGGTGCCCGCCGAACGCCACGAGCAAATCCTTACACGACGCCAAGGCTTGATAGAGGTCGAAGCCTGGGATGGTCCTGGCTGATCCTTTGCCGATCCCCTGCTCATTGATGGCCATCACAATCGCCGGACGATGGAATCGCTCCATCAACCGCGCCGCTACAATGCCCACCACGCCGAGATGCCAGCCGCGGGACGCCAACACAATCGCCGGCGGCGCCTCGCCACCTTCAAGCATCGCGACCGCTTCCCGCATAATCTCAGCTTCAAGATCCTGCCGGCGACGATTGAGCTGTTCAAGCTCTTGCGCGAGTTGCATCGCCTCCGACTCGGACTCGGTCGTCAGCAACTGCACGCCTTTGATCGCATGGTCCAACCGCCCTGCCGCGTTCAGCCTGGGCCCGAGCTTGAACCCCACCGTCTCCGCGGTGCACTCACGAGTGACTCCGGCAACCTGTTTCAACGCACGGATCCCGCAGCGCGACCCGCGCGATAATTGCCGCAAGCCTTCCTGGACAAACCCCCGATTCTCATCCTGCAACGGCACCACATCGGCGATCGTCGATAAGGCCACCAGATCCAGCAGCGAGTCGAGCGCCACCGTTCCCTGACCATAGCGCTGCCGATAGGCGTCGGCCACCTTATAGGCAAGTCCGCCGGAGCAGAGCCCGCGGAACGGATAGCGCGCCTCCCGCCGATGCGGATTCATGACCGCCAACGCCGGCGGCATCTGCTCATCGGTTTGATGATGGTCTGTCACGATGACGTCCATGCCGAGCTGATTGGCGACCGCAATTTCATGATGTGAGGTCGTGCCGCAATCCGATGTCACCAGCAGCTTCACCCCCTCTGCAGCCAGCGCCCGCACCGCCCCTTCATTCAAACCGTATCCTTCGCGAACCCGGTGCGGCACATAGGCCTGCGCATTGGCGCCGAGTCCGCGGAAAAACGAATAATAAATGCTCGTCGCCGACATCCCATCGACGTCATAGTCGCCATAGAAACAGAC
>CAYHNM010000146.1:0-4879 GCA_964357985.1 uncultured Nitrospira sp.
CCGCTGGCCGCCTTTCTCGTGCTGGGTCTGGCCGGCAACCGTATCAAGGAACGCGCACACCTCGTCGCCGTGCCGGCGGTAGTCCTGTCGTGGCTCCTGTCCCTGTTCGCTTTTTTTGAAGTCGCCCAAGGCGCCCCGATCAGCCAGCCGCTCTATACCTGGCTGACGTCCGGCCATCTCGACATCCACATCGGACTCTATCTCGATCGTCTGACCGTCGTGATGCTCCTGCTGGTCACGACCGTGAGTTCGCTGGTCCACATCTACACCATCGGCTATATGCACGGAGAAGCGGGCTATGCCCGCTTTTTCAGCTACATCGCACTGTTCACCTTCTCAATGCTGATGTTGGTGCTGGCCGACAACCTGCTGCAGCTCTTCGTCTTCTGGGAAGCGGTCGGCCTCTGCTCATACCTCTTGATCGGCCATTGGTATGAGCGGGCCCCGGCCTGCGCCGCCGCAACCAAAGCGTTTCTCGTCAATCGCGTGGGAGACTTCGGCTTCATGCTCGGTCTTCTGCTGGTCTGGTACTCCTTCGGCTCGCTGAACTATCTGGACATTTTTCCCGCAGCCCATGAAGAGGCCGCCCTGACCATGAACGTGCTGGGCCCCTTCGGCGGCACCTGGGATGTGTCGGTATTTACATTGATCTGCCTGTTGTTGTTCACGGGCGCCATCGGCAAGTCGGCGCAGGTGCCGTTGCATGTCTGGCTGCCGGATGCGATGGAAGGCCCGACGCCCATCTCCGCGTTGATCCATGCCGCCACGATGGTGACCGCCGGCGTCTTCATGGTAGCCAGGCTCGCGCCTCTCTATAACCTGTCCCCGACCGCCATGACCGTGGTCGCGCTGGTCGGAGCCGCCACGATGGTGCTCGGTGCGACGATCGCGTTGACCCAGACGGACATTAAACGTGTGGTCGCCTACTCGACCGTCAGCCAACTGGGCTATATGGTCATGGCCTGCGGCCTCGGCGCCTATAGCGCCGGCATGTACCATTTGCTCACGCACGGCGCCTTCAAGGCCTTGCTCTTCCTGGGCTGCGGTTCCGTGATCATCGCGCTGCACCATGAACAGGACATGCGCCACATGGGCGGCCTGAAAGACAAGCTGCCGGTGACCTACTGGACCTTCATCGTGGGCTCGCTGGCCCTGGCCGGATTCCCGCTCACCGCCGGCTTCTTCAGCAAGGACGATTTGCTGGTTTCCGCCTGGTCGTCCGGCCCGCTCGGGCAGGTGCTCACCGTGCTGGGATTGCTGACCGCCCTGATGACCGCGTTCTACAGTTTCCGCCTGGTCTTCGTCACGTTCTGGGGCCCCTCTCACGTCGATAAGAAGCACGCCAAGCACGTGCATGAGCCGTCACAGACGATGACCTTTCCGTTGATCGTGCTCGCGGTCTTGAGCATCGCGGCCGGGTACCTCGGGATTCCTGAATTTCTCGCACCGGTATTCGCCCACGGCGAAGCCGCCGCAGCCCATCATGGGGATGCTGGAATTGTGATCATGATAATCGCCACCCTCATGGGCCTGACGGGGATTGCCGGAGCCTACTATGTCTACGTGTTGAATCCGCAGCTGCCGGATCAATTCGCCAACCGGTGGAAGACGTTGTACGAAGGCTCGCTGCACAAGTGGTATGTGGACGAGGCCTATGACCGCGCGTTCGTGAAGCCGACCTTTGCCGTGGCCGCCGACATGTGGAAGCGGATCGATGTGGCCGTCATCGATGGCGCGGTAAACGGTATCGCGCGTGGGATCGCCTGGGGCGGATGGCTGTTGCGCCTGGTCCAAAGCGGTCAGACGCAGCACTATGCCCTCGCGATGGCGCTCGGCATGGTCATTCTGGTGACAGTCTTTTTGGTGTTCTGAGGTCCTATGCAATCGGGCGGTTTTCCCTGGCTGACATTGCTGATCTTCCTGCCGCTGGCAGGCGCGGCCGCGCTGTTCTTCGTCAAAGAGACCAGCGTCCGGATGGTGGCACTAGGGATCACGGTCGCCGATCTGCTGTTCTCGCTTCCCCTCTGGTGGTTATTCGACGCCTCATCGAGCCAGATGCAGTTTTCCGAGAATGTGGCCTGGATCACGTCACCGCCCATTCATTACCATCTGGGGTTGGACGGGATCAGCCTGCCGCTCGTCCTGATGACGACCGTGCTCATGCCGCTCTGCGTCGCGATCTCCTGGCGCTCAATCGAAACGCGGGTCAGCAGCTTCATGGCCATGCTGCTCATCATGGAAAGCGCCATGATCGGCGTCTTTGCGGCGTTGGACTTCGTGCTCTTCTATGTGTTCTGGGAAGCGATGCTGATCCCGATGTATCTTCTCATCGGAGTCTGGGGCGGGCCAAACCGGCTGTATGCCGCCATCAAGTTCTTCCTGTATACGCTGGCGGGCAGCATCCTGCTGCTGGTCGCGATTCTGGCGCTCTATTTCCAGGGTGGCCACACCTTCGATATCGTGCAACTCAGCCAGCAGGCGTATTCACCCAGACTCCAGTTCTGGCTCTTCATCGCGTTCTTTGCCGCCTTTGCAGTGAAGGTCCCGATGTTCCCGTTCCACACCTGGTTGCCGGATGCCCACGTCGAAGCGCCGACCGCCGGCAGCGTGATCCTCGCGAGCGTCCTTCTGAAGATGGGCACCTATGGTTTTCTACGATTCAGTCTGCCCATGCTCCCGGACGCCTCCAAGGACTTCACCCCCATGATCGTGTCTCTTTCGATCATCGCGATCGTGTACGGCGCCTATATGGCGCTGGCCCAGGCGGATCTGAAGAAACTCATCGCCTACTCCAGCGTGAGCCACATGGGCTTTGTGACGCTCGGCCTCTTCATGTTCAATCAGCAAGGGATCGAAGGGGCTGTGATGCAGATGGTCAACCACGGCATTACAACGGGTGGCCTCTTCCTCTGTGTCGGAGTGATCTATGAACGGACCCACAGCCGGCAGATCGCGGATAACGTCGGGCTGACAAAACCGATGCCGCAATATGCGACGCTGCTGGTGATTTTCTCCCTCTCTTCGCTGGGCCTCCCCGGCACCAACAGTTTCGTTGGGGAGTTCCTGATCTTGGTCGGCACGTTCCTCTGGAGCAAGATCGCGGCGGCCCTCGCTTCGCTGGGTATTATCCTGGCCGCCGCCTATATGCTCTGGATGGTTCAACGCGTCGCCTTCGGCGTGCCGTCGCCGCACCACTTGCCCAAGCTAACCGACCTCACCCGGCGCGAGATGGCGACGCTGGTTCCGCTCATCGTGCTCGTCTTCTGGATCGGCTTGTTTCCAAATCCGATTTTGAGCCGTATGCATGCCTCAGTTACAAATGTCGTCGCCCGCGCGACGCATGGTCCGCAGGAATCTCCGACCTCCACCGGTCAGATGACTCCGCCCGTTGAGCCGACCCCGGCTGCTCAGACCGTGCAGTCTATGGAGGCGACGCGCCCATGATGCTCTCGGCTCACGATCTGTTCGCCATTCTGCCGGAGTTGTTGGTCGTC
This sequence comes from uncultured Nitrospira sp., assembly GCA_964357985.1. Taxonomy (GTDB): domain Bacteria; phylum Nitrospirota; class Nitrospiria; order Nitrospirales; family Nitrospiraceae; genus Nitrospira_D. The sequence continues at coordinate 3,495 of CAYHNM010000146.1, forward strand.
TTCGCCGCTTGCGCGGTCCTGGCCTTGGACCCGATCACGCCGTCGTCCAAGAAAGACGGCCTGGCCTGGCTTAGCCTGGGTACGATGGCAGTCTGCATGGGATTGACCGCCGCGCGTTTCGGCTCGCCGACGACGGCCTTCGGCGGCCTGGTGGTGATCGACAATTATTCCTGCTTCTGGAAGCTTCTCCTCTATTTCGTGACCGGGCTCACGATTCTGCTGTCTTTCTCGTACCTGAAAGAAGAACGCATCTATCTCGGCGAGTACTACGGATTCATCCTCCTCGCCCTCTCCGGCATGATGGTCATGGTCTCCGGGACCGATCTGCTGACCATCTACCTCGGCACCGAACTCATGTCCCTCTCCCTCTATGTCATGGCCGGTCTCAAGCGGGCGGAGGCTAAGTCGCTCGAAGCCTCGGCGAAGTACTTCGTGCTCGGAGCCTTTTCATCCGGCATACTGCTCTACGGGATCTCCCTGCTGTATGGCTCGGCCGGCAGCACGCAACTCCCGGCCATCGCCGCCGCGATCGCGGGACGGAGCCTGGACGATCCGTTGCTCCTTTTCGCCACGATCCTCATTGCCGTAGGATTCAGTTTCAAGCTGGCCGTCGTGCCCTTCCACATGTGGACGCCGGATGTGTATCAGGGCGCTCCGACTTCCGTCACGGCGTTTATGGCGGTGGCCTCAAAGGCCGCCAGCTTCGGCGCCTTCATGCGGGTCTTCGTCGAGGGACTTGGCGGCGTGCGGGCCAACTGGTCGTTGATGTTCCTGCTGCTCTGTGTGGTCACATTGATCCTGGGCAACATCGTCGCGCTCGTCCAGACGAACGTGAAACGCATGCTGGCCTATTCGAGTATTGCCCACGCAGGCTATGCCTTGATCGGCGTCGTGGCTGCCGGGCGCCTGGCTCCGGCTGAATCTTCGTCCGCCGTCGCGAGCGTCATGCTCTACATTGCCCTGTACGCGTTCATGACCTTCGGCGCCTTTACCATCATTGCGATGCTGCGGAAGGGCGGCCTGGAGGGCGATGAGATTGAAGATTTCAGCGGCCTGGCAAAACGCCACCCCTTCGCCGCCCTGCTCATGCTGGTCTTCATGGTTTCGCTGGCCGGTATCCCGCCGACGGCCGGCTTCATTGGTAAATTCTATGTCTTCATGTCCGCCGTGCAGGCAGGGCTCACCTGGCTGGCGGTGCTGGCCCTGGTGTTTGCCGCAATCTCGGCCTACTTCTACCTGCGGCTGGTGATGGTGATGTACATGCGGGAACCGGAAACGGTCACCGCATTGTCGCCCAGGTTCGTGTCGTCCCCGGCCCTCTCCATTGTGCTGGCCTGTGCCATCGCAGGCGTGGTGTTCTTCGGATTCTATCCCGATCCGATTGT
>CAYHNM010000147.1:0-4878 GCA_964357985.1 uncultured Nitrospira sp.
AGCGACCTGGGGAGTCATGGCAAGGCACGCGTCCTGGCACAGCAAGTAGCCGCCAAAGGGAAACCACCCGCTCGGCAAATCGTGGCTTGTGTAGGAGCCGATACTTCGGCTATACTGCGCGATTGCGCCTCACTGTCGAGGCGCCTTTTTTTGACCACGAGACCACAACACCATGACACAGTCACGCGCCCCTCACGACCGCCGGAACGATATCCGGAACATCGCCATCATCGCCCACGTCGACCACGGAAAAACCACCCTGGTCGATGCCGTGCTGCGACAGACCCACGTCCATCGCAAGATCGACGACATGGGCGAACGCATCATGGATTCGATGGATCAGGAACGGGAGCGCGGCATTACGATCCGGGCCAAAAATGCCAGCGTCGTCTATAAGGGCGTCAAAATCAATATCGTCGACACGCCGGGCCACGCCGATTTCGGCGGCGAGGTCGAGCGTACGCTCCGGATGGTCGACGGCGTGCTCATCCTGATCGACGCCAAAGAAGGACCCATGCCGCAGACGACCTTCGTGCTGCGCAAGGCGCTCGCGCTTGGGCATAAAGCCATCGTTGTGATCAATAAGATCGATCGCCCCGATGCCGTCATCGACGACGTGGTGAATCGCACGTTCGATCTGTTCGTCCATCTGGGTGCCACCGACGAACAGCTCGACTTCCCGATCGTCTACGCCGCGGCCATCAAAGGCCAAGCGACGCTGGATGTGAATAAGCCCGGTACGGACATTACGCCGTTGCTGGACACGGTCCTGGAGAAAATCCCTGCTCCGGCCATCAATGCCGAGGCCCCGCTCCAAATCCTGGTTCTGGCCCTCGTCCAAGATCCGTATAAAGGCAAGATGGGCATTGGAAAGATTCAATCCGGCTCCATCGCCCGCCGACAGGCGGTCATGCTGCTCGGGAAAGACGGCGCCCAAACCGCCGGCAAGGTGTCCGACCTGGCCGTGTATTCCGGCCTTGAGCGAGTCGATGCCGATCAGGCTGCCGCCGGAGAGATCGTGGCCGTCGCAGGCCTCGATGAAGTGAGCATCGGCGATACCATCGCGGATGCGGAAAATCCGATTGCGTTGCCCCGCGTCACGATCGATGAACCGACCGTCCAAATGAGCTTTTCCGTCAACAACAGTCCGTTTGCCGGACGCGAAGGGAAGTATCTGACGTCGCGACACCTGCGGGATCGTCTCTTCAAAGAACTCGAAACCAACGTGTCCTTGCGTGTGCATGAAACGGACAGTGCCGACCGATTCCTCGTCGCCGGCCGCGGAGAGCTGCACCTCGGCGTCTTGATTGAGCAGATGCGGCGCGAAGGCTACGAACTCCAAGTCTCGCAACCGGAAGTCATCATCCACCGCGACGACAATGGGAAAGCCACCGAACCCTACGAGGAACTCACCATTCAAGTACCTGAAACCTACCAGGGAACCGTCATCGAAGAGATGGGGAAGCGCCGCGGCGAACTCCGCCATATGCGCCTGATCCATTCCGATGTCGGCACCAGCGAAATGCATCTCGAGTATCACATTCCGACACGCGGCATCATGGGCCTCAAGAACCTCCTGTTGGCCAAAACCCGCGGCACGATCATCATGCATCACGTGTTTGCCGCCTATGAGCCGGCTGAAGAACGCGATTTGATGGTGGCGCCGCATGGCTCCCTCGTCGCCCACGAAGACGGCACCAGCACCGGTTACGCCATCTTCATGACGCAGGAACGGGGCACTATGTTCATCGGCCCAGGCGTCGAGGTCTATCGCGGCATGGTGATCGGCGAAAACAGCCGGGATGAAGATCTGGACGTGAACGTCTGCAAAGAAAAGCATCTCTCCAACATGCGGGCCTCAGGAACCGATGAAGCGTTGGTGCTCACACCGCCACGGGAAATGAGCCTGGAATTCGCGTTGGAATACATCGGACCGGATGAATTGGTGGAAATTACTCCGCTTAATCTGCGCCTGCGCAAACGGTTGCTCAATGCGGATGAACGCCGCCGAGCCAAAAAATCCGGCAAATAACGAGTCGTTGACGATGCGTATCAAGAAAAAAATCCCCAAGCCGTCAGCCAAACGCCCGCCGCTCTATTTCATCGGCTATCGCGGCACGGCACCCAGGCTTGATGAACTCACGATCTGGTACGACCGCGAGTATGGCGGACCCCTGACGATTCAACCGGAGGCCGGAGCACCAGAGTCCTGGCAGGCCAGCCATGGCCCCTGGTCTGCTCATGTCGTGATGCCGCTGCCTGCAACGCACACCGCCGATATCATGAAGAACCTAGCCTGGGAACACGATCAGATGGGAGCCATCGCCCCCACACTCATGCCCAATCGGGACATGCCTGACTTGGTCTTATTCGCAGCCCGCCTCGCGCGCGGCCTCACGCTGCTGACGCAGGGCACGGCCTACGACGTCACCACGCAGGCGTACGTGAACCCCTCGGACTGGCAGAATCGGACGATGACCAGCTTCCTGGCCGACGACCATGTCGCCATCGTGCACGACGACCAAACCAAACCGGATCACATCTGGTGTCATACGATGGGGCTGACCAAGTTCGGCCTCGACGAGATCGAAACCTTTTACGGCAAAGGACTCCCGGAAAGCGCTGCCAAAGACTTACTGACCGAGTCCGCCACAGAGTTGCTCCGCATCGCCCAATCCCCCAAAGTCGGCACGGCCTTCCGCCTCCCGCTGCTGGGCCGGACGATTCGAATCGTCAATTACCGCACCGCAGCCCCTACCGGCCGAATGATCGGGTTCCGCGAGCTCCAGGGATAGGCAAAGCTCTTGAAATTCAGCATGTTGCAGCCCATCGGCCTATGACTGTAGGCCTTCAGGCCCGTTGACAACCTTTCAAACCACAAGGTACAAAGTTCAAGGTTTCCATAGGGGGGTTCTCTCAATCTGAGACCTCAAATACGTCCACAGGTAGCGATATTCTCATAAGGAGGCATAGCAATGAGTGATGTAGCCGCAGAAATTAAGGTCGGCGATACCGCCCCAGATTTTAATCTGAAGGACCAGGACCAGAAGGATGTGAAGCTGAGCGATTATCGCGGCAAGAAAAACGTCGTGCTCGCCTTCTACCCGCTCGATTGGAGCCCGGTTTGCCAAGGGGAGAACAAGTGCTTGACCGATGACTTCCCCAAGTTCCAGAACGCCAATGCCGAACTCTTCGGCATCAGCTGCGACAGCTTCTTCTCGCACAAGGCTTGGGCGGATTCCATGGACCTCAAGCACCGCTTGCTGTCCGATGTGCATCGAACCACGAGCAAGGCCTACGGTCTCTATTTTGAGCCATTGAACTGCTCCAAGCGCGCCACCGTCATTGTCGACAAGAACGGCAAGGTGGCCTACGCAAAAGTGCAGGAAATCAAGGTTGCTCGTGAGGACAAGGATATCCTCGAAGCATTGGCAAAGCTCGGCTAGTGTGTGAGACCGAAAGGGGAGGCGTTCGAGAGAACCCTCCCCTTTCATCTGAGGAGACGGGATTATGGCGGGAACGGTCGAAGATGTCCGAGATGAGAACTACAAAGAGTTCACCGACAGTCCCGGCGCCATTGTCGCCTATGGACTCGCCACGTGCGACCCCTGCAAAACCTATGACCCCATTCTCGAGGAAACCGCGGCAAAGTTTCCCGGCATCAAAGTCGGTAAGGCCAAGATGCACGTCCCCGGCCGCTGCCGGGAGATCAAGAAGACCCACGTCTTTGAGACCTACCCGACTACCCACTTCTTTGCGCACGGCAAGCTCCTCCTGACCCGCGAAGGCGTGGTAGAGCCGGCTGAACTCGCTGCGCTGATTTCAGACCACCTCGTGAAGTAGTCCCCCTCCGACTTCGAGTCTTCTCCATCCTCGACAGAACCAACGATCTTCTTGACTCACCTACTCCATGGTGTACTGTCGAGAGGATCCTGTCGCGTACGCGATCAGAATTGCCCTATGCCATTTTGGAGACCGACCGATGGCCTCTCCTTCCCACGCCGCCGGGTATCCGCAGTATGATGCGCAGGTACTGCTCAATTCACAGCCGGTAATCGTCACGGTCATCGATCCCTCCACCCATCAAATCCAATTCCAGAACCAGACCGGGCTCAAGAAATTCGGCGATATGACAGGGCAGGCCTGTTACGACAAGGTCGCAGGGTGCCAGACCCCCTGCAATTTTTGTCGAATGCCCGAGGCCGTGGTAAGTGACACGGTCGTCTCCAGCGAGGTTCCACTGCCTGGGAACCAATTTCTCCTCGTACATTGGGCAAAAGCACCGACCACAGATGGCCGAACCCACATCATTGAAACGATCACGGATATCACCGAATACAAACGCACCGCACAGGCGCTCCAACAGTCGCAAAAAATGGAGGCCATCGGTCGACTCGCCGGCGGCATCGCCCACGACTTCAATAACTTGATGATGGTAGTCATCGGCCATGCCCACCGGCTGCTGCAGCAATTGGCCACACACCCGGCGAAACGAGAAATCGAATTGATCAGCCAGGCCGGCCTGCGCGCTGCCGCCCTCACTAAAAAGCTCTTGACCTTCAGCCGGCGCCAGATGTTCGAACCCAAGGAATTGGACATCAATGCCTCCGTCAGAGACATGGAAGATCTGTTGCAGCGGATGATCGGTGAGCATGTCCAGATGGTCGTTGTACTCCATCCGGACGCCGGACACGCCATGATGGATCCGGTCCAGCTTCAACAAATCCTTATGAATCTGGCCGTGAACGCCCGCGATGCTATGCCGGACGGGGGATTACTCAATATCGAGACCGACCGCATTGACCTCGACGAACAATTCGTCCGGCTGCACCCGGGAGCCATGACAGGTTCCTTCGTAAAAATTCTCGTCCAAGACGC
>CAYHNM010000148.1:0-2759 GCA_964357985.1 uncultured Nitrospira sp.
TGGTGACCGATACCGCCAACTTCCGAAATCCGCACTATCATCGATCGACCGATACCGTCGACACGCTTAATCTCAACTTCCTAACGGCCGTGGCGGATGCCGTCACAGCCGCAGTGCTGGCGCTCGCCGCCACGCCGGAAAGACTATGATGCCCAAACCACTCAGCCGTTCAACACGAACCACCACCGCCCAGCTCTTTGCCCGTTTGGACTATAAGGCACTCGGCCCGGTGTATTGTTACGAAGGAGGCGATGAGTTCTGGCAAGCCAAGCGGGGACCCTGTGAACGACTGGGGAACCGGATCGCCCGTGCGCTGTACGATCGTCTCGACCCGCATGGACGGAGCCTCTATGTGGGAGCCGGCGTCGCGGAACTCCCGCCGCTCCTCATGGAGGCCCTTGACCTCCAACGGGAAGTCGAGCCCTATAATCTTCGCCGAACCGAGGTCGCCGCCATCAATCGAGCCTGTCGATCCCTGCCGGTTCGGTTTCATCGTCTTGACGCGGCGAAGGCCAAGGGCCGCTTCGATCATCTCTGGATGGTAAGCGTGCTCAATGATCCGGAGCGATTCCCGCACCTCGCTCCGCTGTCCTACGGAACCGCCGATCCGGTGACATTCGACCCGCGCCAATTTGAACGGCAGCGCCGCATCGTACGTTCGATCGTCGATCGCGTCATGCCGAAACTGAGCCTGCCGGGACTGGTAACGACCTCAACGGAAGAAGTGGTGTGGATCGCCGACTGGTGCCATCGAAAAAATATCCCGTACCTCGTTGAACGAGAGCAATTTCCGACCGCCCTGGTGGGAGATCCGGTCTGCTTTATGAAAATTGGAGCGGTGGCAGCGAGAACTCGAGCCGCACGACGAGCTAGATCTTAAATCCGGTGCGCTTCGACGAATCGTCCATGTATTGCCGGGCGTACTTCACGTAGTTGGCGGCCGACTCTTTGATCCAGGCGAGTTCGGCATCCGAGACCCCACGCCGCACCCGGCCGGGCGAGCCGAGGATGACGCTCTTTGGCGGAACCACCGTCCCCTCCACCACTAACGCGCCGGCCCCCACGACCGAATCTTCCCCGATCACGACGCCGTCCATGACGATCGCGCCCATCCCCACCAGTACCCGATCCTTGATCGTACAACCGTGCAGCACAACACTGTGGCCGATGGTCACCTCGTTTCCGATGATCAGCGGATGGGTATCGTGCGTCACGTGCAACATGCAGAGATCCTGCACATTCGTCCGATTTCCGATGCGAATATGATTGACGTCACCCCGGATCACGGCATTGAACCAGACACTGCAATCCTCACCCATCACCACATCGCCGATGACGGCAGCGGTGTCTTCGATGAAGCAGGAGTCTGGAATGGTGGGCTTGATGCCTTGGAATGTTCTAATCACGGTGCGCACTGTAGGTGAAGCATGTCCTGGATTTCAAGACCGAGACGCGTTGACAGCCTTTTCAACCCTCCCGTAGACTGCCAGCCATGTCTACACCCCTGATCCAGCTCGACCGCAAAAAGACCGCCAAGAAGGCCGCCCATGCAAAGGCGGCTGTTACCGCCGGCAAAACCACCGTCGGATTCGTGAATCTCGGATGCTCGAAAAACCAGGTGGACTCCGAGCTCATGCTGGGCACGCTCGTTCACGACGGTTTCCAACTGACCGACAACCCGAAGAAAGCTGAAGTCGTCATCATCAATACCTGCGGCTTTATCGAAGAAGCCAAGCAGGAGTCGATCAATACGATTCTCGAACATGGCAAGTTGAAGAAGAAAGGCGCCTGCCGGGTCCTCATCGCCGCAGGCTGTCTGGCCCAGCGCTATCAAGGTGATCTACTCAAAGAACTGCCGGAATTGGACGGCGTGGTGGGCACCGGCGAATTCGGGAAGATCGCGGAAATCTGCCGCAACCTCCTCACTCCCACCAAACGCCAGCAACGACTGTGGATCAGCGAACCGCCGTACCTCTACGACGCGGACTCTCCGCGCCTACGGCTCGGCAAGCCGCACAGCGCCTATGTGAAGATCGCCGAAGGGTGTAACCGGAATTGCGCCTTCTGCGCCATTCCCATCATGCGCGGGAAACAGCGGAGCCGATCAATCGAATCCATTGTGGCCGAAGCGGAGCGCCTCGCCGGCGAAGGCGTGAAAGAGCTCAACCTCATTTCTCAGGATACGATCAACTACGGCGTGGACCTGGGGATTCGAGGCGGTCTCACCTCGCTGCTTCGCGCGCTGGTGAAGGTTCCGGACATCCGATGGATCAGACCGTTCTATCTGTACCCCCAACAAGTCACCGATGATCTGCTCGACCTCTATGCGGGCGAAGAAAAGATTACCAAGTACATAGACATGCCGCTCCAGCACATCAACGACCGGATGCTGAAACGGATGCACCGTCTGGGCAATCGAGCCGCCATCGAGAAACTCGTGGAGCGCATTCGCACCCGCATTCCCGGCGTTACATTTCGGACTGCCTTCATCGTGGGATTTCCCGGCGAGACAGAAAAGACGTATCAGGAACTCAAATCCTACGTGGCGGAATCCGGCTTCGACCGCGTGGCCGCATTTCTCTACTCGGACGAGGAAGACACGACGGCGGTGGCGCTGGACGACAAGATTGAGCGCAGCGCGATGGAAGAACGACGGAACGAGCTACTCGCCATCCAGGAGGGCATTGCCTCTGCACGCGGGCAGGACCGTATCGGTTCTATACTGGAGGTCCTTGTCGAGGGGCCATCGGAGGAAACTC